>CAYRPW010000362.1:0-1759 GCA_964426145.1 uncultured Oscillospiraceae bacterium | reverse complement strand
CGGTGTGCACGGAATGCCGCTAGATCTTCACCATCCAATCTTGTCAGACACAAAAGAGCCCGGCTTCATTCGAAGCCGGGCTCTTTTGCACAAGAATCACACGAAAAAAGGAGAAAGAGAAAAAATACGAACGGCTTTTCCGGCGCGCCTCAGCTCAACCATCGACCTCTGGGCCGATCCGATTTCACGCGAACAAACGGCGGCGGCAAACGATTTTGAAAATGATTTGGATCAAAACGGAATCCCCCGGTCTGCCCGGACCGCTCGGTCATCATTCGTTTAAACCATTTTGCCAGAAGTTCAGGTATTTCGTTTCCCATTAACGCCGCCCAAGGAATCATAAGATAAATGTTCAGGGGGCCGCAGCCCCCTGAACTTGTCCCTTCGTCCCCGGCAACCGTCTAAAAATTCATCTGTCGAGAAAAGTCCGTTTTTCACGATAAAAGGTTGCCTGAAACATCTCCGTGGGACAGTTTTGTCTCACTCCGTGACTAAAATAATAACTCTTTATGAAGCACCCGTAAAGCGTCTTTGCAGATTTCAGCAATCGCCGGTTGCGATCCGGCTAAAATCTAAAAGAAGTTTAAACGGACAAAATGGAAATTGCTTTACCTCCTCGGTGAGCTTTTCTTTAAAAAAGCTGAACATATTGAATTTTATAGCTTATCAAAGAACATCGTTAAATAGCCTTTTGTTCTTTCTTCAGAAACCAAGGCCTTCCTTTTAATCCCCAGGTTTCTCCCTTTTACAAATCACCTTCTGTTCATCTCAGTTAACCGGCTGCCTTCATCCGGATTCTTTTCCAGTTTCATTTTTCATTATAATGCCTACAAATACCATGCCATTTTTTACAATAATACAGGAAGGCGATTTACAAAGGTTTTTATTGACACAGCCACACAATGCTGCTAGGGTGTCCCACCAAAGTGGGACACATATGACCCATATAACGGATTTGTGGGACAAAAGGACGGCTTTTTGCCGCCGGAAACGTATAGGGAATATGAAACCTCACACAATACCGTATAAGAAAAAATTCTCAACTCTTTATTCCCGGTTTGAAGATCAATTCAATGCCATAAAAACGCAGTGGAAAAAATGCGCCACCGGGCATGCGGACATCGATGGCTCCATTGTGCCCGAAGATATTTTGAACGCCTGGCTGCGCTGTCGGAAATTGGGGCTGAATCCCTTCAAAAAGCCGGTTCCTCCGGTTCTATCCGACGCCCGATTGTGGGCGCTTCGAGAAGGGCACAAACCGATGATCCAGAGCGCCAAACCGGTGATGGATCACTTCTGCGACTTCAATGCCGCCCGGCGATCGCTGGTGTGTCTCTTCAGCCGCGAGGGAGCGCTGCTGGAGGTCCGGGCAAACGCAGGCTATCAAAAGCCGGCGCAGTCTTTCCGCCTGCTTTCCGGCGCCGTCTGGACGGAAGAAACCGTCGGCGCCAATGCCATCGGACTGGTCGTAACGCTTCAAAAACCGGTGCGATTCTTCGGCCCCCAGCATTACATGCGCGCCTATCACGGAGAAACCGCTTTTGCCTCTCCCATCTTTGATGCCCGGCGGCGGTTTATCGGCGGCATCGCGCTTATTGCCAGCTCCTACAGCGCCGATCCGCACGGCCTGGGAACGACCGTATCGATGGCCCGGGCCATTGAAAGCGATATCAAAAAAACGGAGGAGCTGGAAAAATCACGCACCGTTGCCAGCTATCATCAGGCGGTGCTCCACGCGGTTCCCGACGCCATGATCGCC
>CAYRPW010000361.1:0-2605 GCA_964426145.1 uncultured Oscillospiraceae bacterium | reverse complement strand
CGGCCTTGTAGGCGGAGTCTTTCATCAGCAGGCCGAACTCCGCCACGGCGGACGCGAAGGCCAGGGTTTCGCTCATCGGGCCGAAGGCCGCGGGGAGCACCGCCGCGCTGCCGGTTTCCACAATCTCCCCGGTATCGGGCAGCCGGTAGCGCACGGCCACGTAGAAGGCCTCGTCGGAATGGTTCAGGGTGGTGTCCTGGTAGCGGGATACGGCGGTGGGTTCGGTAGCTTCGCCCGCGGCGGGGATCAGCTCGTACAGGGCGATCATCTGCCGGCCCGCGCCCATTTCCCCGGCGTCCTTGGTGTCGTCGTTAAAATCTTCGGTGTTCAGCAGCCGGTTTTCGTAGCCGATCAGCCGGTAGCCCGCCACCTGCGCGGGGTTGAACTCGATTTGCAGTTTCACGTCCTTGGCAACGGTGAAAATCGTGCCGGTCATATCGTCCACAAACACTTTTTTCGCTTCTTTCAAGGTGTCGATATAGGCGTAATTGCCGTTGCCCATATCGGCCAGGGTTTCCATTTCATAGTCCTTGAGGTTGCCCATGCCGAACCCAAGCACGCTTAGGTAGATGCCCGTGCTCCGCTTGCCCTCGATCAACGCCTGCAGCTCCGCCGCGCTTTGCACGCCCACGTTGAAATCCCCGTCCGTCAGAAGGATCACGCGGTTGTTGCCGCCGGAGATGAAGGCTTCCTCCGCCAGGGCATACGCGGCCTCAATGCCGCCCGCGCCGTTGGTGGAGCCGCCCGCGTTCATGCTATCGATGGCGGCCTCGATGGCTTCCTTATTCTCCGCGGAGGTGGGCGCAAGCAGCGTTCCCACGCTTCCCGCGTAGGTGACGATGGCAACGGTATCCCGTTCGTCCAGCCGGGTGAGCAGCAGTTTCAGCGCCTTGCGCGCCAGCGGCAGGCGGTTTTCCTGCTCCATGGAGCCCGATACGTCCACCAGGAACACCAGGTTGCTGCCCGGAAGCTGGTCCTTATCCGGCGCGTAGCTGGAAAGCGCCACCATCGCAAGCATGTGATCCGGGTTCCAGGGGCAGACGTTGACTTCCGTCGTCACGGCCACGGGCCGGTCTTTCGTTGCGGCGGGCAGGGTGTAATCGAAATAGTTGAGCATTTCCTCAATGCGCACCGCGCCGATATCCGGGGTGCTGCCGCCCAGGAGAAACCGACGGATGTTGGAATACGACGCGGTATCCACATCCAAAGCGAAGGTGGAAAAGGGGCTGTCCATGGGGTTTAGAAACCGGTTTTCCTCGCTGGCGCCGTAGGATTCGTCGTTCATCGCATTGTAGTTGACGGTCTGCGTGTTGGTGACCAGGTACACGCCGCCGTCTTCCATGCTTATGGGCACCGCGCCGGAGGCCGTGGTTTTGCCGTAGGTCGCAAGCGAGGTCTGCATCATTTCGGCGCGCTCCCGGTCCAGCTGTTCCACAACGTAGCCTGCGAAGGCGGCGATCATGGCGCGCGCGTCGGCCTCGGTAAGCGTGCTTTGCGGGGCATAGGCCACGCCGGGGAGCAGGTCGTACTCGATGGCGAAGGCCAGGTTTTCCGCCGGGGTGCCTCCGCCCAGGCCGACCGCGGCGCACAGCGCGGCAAGCGCCTGTTCGCCGGTCACGGGTTCGTCTGAAGCAAAGGTTTGGGTATCGTACGCCGGGAAGGCCGCGTTCAGCAGCGCTGCGAAGGCGCGCCCGCCGATGGGCCCGCCCTCCTGCCCCAAGGCCGGGGCGAGCAAAGACACGAGCAGGCATACGATCAGCGCAAGGCTCAGATTGCGTGTATGTTTCATGGTTTCATTCTCCTTTCAATCGTGTACGGTTTCCACAGGGTGTTGTTCGGCACTTTTGCCATCTGCCCGTTAGACGCGGCGGGCATGAAAAAGTTCCGTTTGGCAGGCAAACATCCAAACAAATCCAAGAATGAGCCATACCCTGGCTATTCCGGCCGGGAGCGGGAACCTCTACAATGAGGGCACAAAGGAGGTTTACCAATATGCGTAAACTATTTTTAACCGGTTTCACCGCCCTGTTCCTTCTTGTGTCGATCACCGCCGGCACAGGCGCGCTGGCAGCCGATACCGCCTCCATGGCGAAAGACGAAATGACCGTAATCAGCACGGCAACCGACGCCGGCTACATGGACGTAACGCCCGAGAACGCCAGGCTGCTGATCGCAACCACCGATACCCTCGTGATTATCGACGTATCCCCCAAGTATGACGAGGGCCATCTGCCCGGCGCGCTGCACTATTACGTGGGCGACGGCACGCTGGACGAAGCCATCCCGATGCTTGACAAGAGCAAGACCTACCTCGTGTACTGCCATGTGGACAGCGCGTCCATCCTGGGCGCGACCAAGCTGGCGGACGCCGGTTTTGCCCCCGTATACAGGCTGGAAGGCAACTTCTCCGCATGGGTGGAAGCCGGATATCCGGTATCAACCCTGACGATGGACCAGGAAATCCTTCTCAACAACGCCGCCATGACGGGCGTGCGCGCTGACGACGGTTTCATTGACATCAACCCCGAAGCCGCCAACGTGCTGATCGAAGCCATTGCCGATCTCGTGGTTGTGGACGTATCCCCCAAGTATGACGAAGGCCATC
>CAYRPW010000360.1:0-2611 GCA_964426145.1 uncultured Oscillospiraceae bacterium | reverse complement strand
TCGATGGACTGGATGTACTGCACGGTGTCGTTTTCGTACGCAGTCAGGATTGCGACGTTGTCTTCCGACAGGTAGCAATTGATCTGGTCGATCTTGACGTTGGCGGCATCCCAGTAGAGGGGGTTCTTTTCGAAGGTGATGACGTCATCCACGGAATACTTGGTCATCACATAGGGGCCGGTGCCGATGAAGGTTTCGGGATTGGTGGCCCAGATGCCTTCGGCGTCAGCCAGATCGGTACGGACGGGATAGAACGTGGTGAAGGCGCACAGATCCAGGAAGTATGCGCACGGATAGGGCAGAACCACCGTCAGGGTGCCGGCCGCGTCGTCGGCAACCAGGTTCAGGGTGCCGTCTTCGTTACGGGCAATGTAGTCGTACAGGAAGCCGTAGTCGGCGCCCAGATCGGGCGAAGCCGCGCGGTTCCAGCTGGACACAACCTGGGAGGCCAGGAAATCGGTGCCGTCGCTCCACTTGAGGCCCTTGCGCAGGGTGAATACGTAGGTCAGCCCGTCGTCAGACAGGGTTACGGATTCGGCCAGGTCGGGCGCGAGCACAACGTTGCCGTCTGCGTCGTAGGAGTGGCCCATCAGGCCGGAAAATGCGTTGCGGACGTAGTTACCGCTGTTGGATGCGCTGTTGAGCGCGGGGTCCATAGTCAGCGGCGTGCCGCCGCCGAACATGGTGTTTACGACCATCATGTCGGCTGCCGCTGCGGTGGCAGGCATAACCGCCATCGTCGCAGTCATGATCATGCTGATCGTCAGAATCCAAACGAGGATCTTTTTCATTCGTTTTTCAACCTCTCTTTTGATAAAATTTTTCCTTCCGGGGTTTCCAATATCGTATCACGGATACGATAGAACGTCAATGGATAATTGGTTGAAACCCTTACAGATTGTGACATGCGACGAAATGCCCCGCGGATACTTCGAGGAATTCGGGCATCTCTTCCCTGCAGCGCTGGGTGCACCGGGAACAGCGCGTACGGAACGGGCATCCGCTGGGCGCTTTCAGCGGGCTTGGGATATCGCCGCCCAGCACGATGCGCCTCTGCTTGCGGGCCAAGCGGGGATCCGGCGCCGGAATGGCGCTCAAAAGCGAGATGGTGTAGGGGTGCAGGGGGTGATGATGCAGCTCGTTGGCGGAGGCAAGCTCCACCATATGGCCCAGATACATCACGGCGATTCGGTTGGAGATATGCTTGACCACGCTGATATCGTGCGCGATGAACAGATAGGTAAGCCCAAGCTGGTGCTGGAGATCTTCCAGCATGTTGAGCACCTGCGCCTGTATGCTCATATCAAGCGCCGATACGGGTTCGTCGCAGACGATGAACTCCGGGGTGCTGGCCAGCGCGCGCGCGATGCCGATGCGCTGGCGCTGCCCGCCGCTGAACTCGTGCGCGTAGCGGGTGGCCTGTTCGCTGGAAAGCCCGACCATGGATAAAAGCGACTGAATGCGCTCGCCGCGCTCCTTGCGGTTTGCACACAGATGATGCACGTCGATGGGTTCGGCCACGATATCGCCCACGGTCATGCGCGGGTTGAGCGACGAATAGGGGTCCTGGAACACGAGCTGCGCCCGCTTGCGGAACTCGTTCATCACGGGGCCTTTTTCAATCCGCTTGCCGTCGAACCAGACCTCGCCCGCGGTGGGCTTGTACAAATGCAGCATCGTGCGGCCCACGGTGGTTTTGCCGCAGCCGCTCTCGCCCACAAGGCCCAGCGTTTCGCCTTTTTTGATATCGAAGCTCACGCCGTCCACGGCTTTGAGCATCGTGGTTTTGGCAAATCCCGTGACGATGGGGAAATATTCCTTCAGCCCGCGCACCTGCACCAGGTACTGCGGATCGGGCTGAAAAACGCTTTGCTCGCTCATTGCGCGGCCTCCTCTCCTTGGGCGGCATACCCGGGTTCCGCGGGCATGTCGCCCTCGGTGGTGGGATACCCGCGCTTTTCCAGCACGTTCACCCAGCAGCTGGCGATATGATCCCTGGCCACCCAGTATTCCGGCGCGAACTGCGACAGGCAGATTTTCATCGCGCGGCCGCAGCGCGGGGCGAACGGGCAGCCCTTGGGCATATTGAGCAAATCCACCGGTGAACCGGAGATCGGCACCAGGCGCTGTTTTTCGTCGTCTTCGATGTTGGGAATGGAGCGCAGGAGGTTGCGCGTGTACTCGTGCCGGGGGTTGTAGAAAATTTCGTCGGCCGTGCCGCGCTCGCAGATGCGACCGCCGTACATGACGACCACCTCGTCGCACATGCTGGCGATCACGCCCAGATCGTGGGTGATCATGATGATCGCAAGCCCCATCTTCTTTTGCAGATCCATCATCAGCTCCAGGATCTGCGCCTGGATGGTGACGTCCAGGGCGGTGGTGGGTTCGTCGGCAATCAGAATATCCGGCTCGCACGCAAGCGCCATGGCGATCATCACGCGCTGGCGCATGCCGCCGCTCAGCTCGTGCGCATACTGGTGGATGCGCTTTTCCGGTTCGTTGATGCCAACGAGGCTGAGCATCTCCACGGCGCGCTGCTTCGCCTGCTGCCGGTTGCGGTCGGTATGCAGCAAAATGACTTCCATCAGCTGGTTGCCGATGGTAAACA
>CAYRPW010000359.1:0-2615 GCA_964426145.1 uncultured Oscillospiraceae bacterium | reverse complement strand
TACGGTATACCTGTTTTTACAAAACGCCGACCGATTCCGCATGGCCGAGTTTCCGGACGTGGAACTGAATATCCCCCGGCTGAACAAGGAAACGGACGACGGCTATTATAAGGGCATCGTCTGGGAGGATCTATCCGCTTCCGATGGCAATCCGTTTGAGGTTGCCGCCCAGTTCCGGTATAACGGGGAACTTACCCCGGAGGAAAACAGGGAGATTGCCCGCGCGTTTATGCAGCAGGTGCAGCGCGGCGATTATTTTCAGATGCAGGCCAGCTATTACTGGGGCAAGGGCGCGCACAGCCTGGTTTTTATCGAGGACTACAACCCGGAGCTGGACACCGTACACTGGGCGGACAGCAACATGAAAACGAAGGAAGAAAACGGAATTACGTACGGCCTGGTGCAGTTTGACGCCGTGAAGGATATCGACTGGTTTGTGGATGCCTTCTGCCACGTGAAGCGCGGGGCAACCCTGTACCGCCTCCGGGACGATATCGTTTATGCCGATCCGGGCAATTAGGGAGATAGGCGCGTTCGCCGGTGCGCCGCTGACTGTGCACGCATCGTTACAGACGAACGAAAGGCCGGCAGGCTGTTTCCTGCGCAAACAGACGAATTGTATGAAGAATATCGATAATGAATACCCATCAAAAACAGGCCAACCCAGGCGGAGCGTCTTGCCAACCGTCTGCTTATGGTATAAAATAGATAGGAATGGGATTTGGTTCCCATATCGCCGCGTCATGCGCGCAAGGGGGATATAATTTGGCGAAAATACACATCTTCGATCATCCGCTGATCCAGCACAAGCTGGCCATCATGCGGGACAAAAATACGGGCGCCAAGGAATTCCGGGAACTGCTGGAAGAAATTTCCATGCTCATGGTTTTCGAGGTCACCCGCGAGCTTGCCACCGAGGAAGTGGATGTGGAAACGCCCATCTGTATGGCCAAGGCGCGTATGCTGAGCGGCAGGAAGATCGGCATCATCCCCATTCTGCGCGCGGGCCTCGGCATGGCGGAAGGCGTTTTGAAACTCATCCCAACGGCGCGCGTCGGGCATATCGGCCTCTACCGTGATCCCGTCACCCTACAGCCGGTCGAATACTACTGCAAGCTCCCCGCGGACAGCGAGGAGCGCGATTTGATCGTTCTGGACCCCATGCTCGCAACGGGCGGCAGCGCCTCGGCGGCCATATCCTTCTTGAAGAAGCGCAATTGCCAGAGCATCCGCCTGGTCTGCCTGATCGCCGCACCCGAGGGGATAGCGCGCATCGAGAAAGACCATCCGGACGTGGACGTATATATCGCCGCCTGCGACGAATACTTGAACGAGCACGGATATATCGTTCCCGGGCTTGGCGACGCGGGAGACCGCTTGTTCGGTACGAAATAACGGCACGCCAAAGGAGTGTTTCCATCCATGGCACAGGAACTGTTTCAGGCGGTGCGCACTGCGGAAGAGACCGCAGATCAGCTCGTACAGGACGCGCAGCTGAAAGCGCGGGAGATGATCAAAGCGGCGGAAGCCGAAATCAAGGCCGACGACCGCAAGGCTGCGCTTTCTCAGCGCGCGCAATATCAAACCATTCTGGAAAATAAACGGCTGGCCGTTGAAAAACGGCTGGAGGAGCAGCGTCCGCTGGTCTACAAGGCGCAGCAGGAAAGCCTGGACGCCGCCCGTAAAAAAATCGGTCAAGTATCGCAGATGATTATCGAGAGGGTTTGGAACGATGGCAATCGTTGACATGAAGCATGTGGACCTGCTTGCGCTGCAAAAGGATAAGCATGCGTTACTGCTTGCCATCCAGAAGCTCGGCTGTTTTCAGCTCACCGTGCAGCAGACGGACGAAACCACGTTCCGCCCGGCCGCCGCGGACAAGGAACTGCCCTCGCTGGAAGAAACCCTGACGCGCATTGAATGGGCGATCGGCAAACTGCACCGTTACGATACGGCGAAGAAGCCGTTTTTAAGCGATAAACCCGCCATCAGCCAGCAGCAGGCGCAGGAAGCGCTGGCCAAACTGCCCGACGTGATGCATACCCTGCGTACGCTGGAAACCCTGGAGCATAAGTCGGGCGATCTGCGCGGGCAAAGCGCGCGTATCGACGCAGCCGTGGAGCAGCTTCTTCCCTGGCAGGCCTTGAACGTGCCGCTGCTTGACGTGCATGATACGAAATCCACCGTGCAGATGCTGGGAACCGTTCCCAAGGAAGCGCTGGATACCTGGCTTAAAGAAGGCAGGCACAACCCGCTTTGCTATGTGCGGGAGGTATCCCAGCAGCGCGACCAGGCCTGCGTTTACGTAGTTCTGCACCGCGACTGTAAGGACGCCGTTTTGCAGAAACTCAAGGAGATCGGCTTCGTGCAGGTCATCCTGCGCGACGTTGCCGAAACCGCTGCCCAGCGCCTGCAAACCCTGGAGGCCGAGAAGGCCTCCGTGGAAGAGAAACGCAAGGAAGTAAACGGGCAGATTCAGGCGCTTGCTGGAAACCTGGAAACGCTTCGCACGCTGTTTGACCTGCTGGCATCCAGGCGCGAACGGCTTGCCGCCGCCAAACACCTGACGGAATCGGACCAAACCTTCTTTTTACAGGGGTGGGTGCCCGCGCCGA
>CAYRPW010000358.1:0-2620 GCA_964426145.1 uncultured Oscillospiraceae bacterium | reverse complement strand
CTTCTCCCGGTATGCCCATTGCCAGGCATATTCGAATTTCGCGGTATCCGTCGGCTCATAATTGGCAGTATCCACATAATGGGTTTTCGTGGCAAGGCACGCGTCCATAATCGTCAGATCCTGATAGGGGAGCGCAAGGTTTAATACCACGTCGGGCTGAAAATCACGGATCAGGGCAATCAGCTCATCCACGTGATCGGCGTTGACCTGCGCGGTGCGGATCTTGGTTTTCCCGCCCGCGAGCTTTTCCTTCAAAGCTTCGCATTTGCTCACGGTGCGGCTGGCGATCAGGATCTCTTCAAATACCCCGCTGTTCTGGCAGCACTTGTGAATGGCGACGGACGCTACGCCTCCGCAGCCGATAATCATACACTTTCCCATCGGAATTACGCTCCTTTCATTTGCAAGAGGATCTCGCGGACGATCTTGCAGGCGGCCGCGTTGGATGCGCCGCTCAAATCATAATGCGGGGACAGTTCCACCACGTCGCAGCCGACCAACTGGACCGTATGCAGCTTAAGTATCGCCGCCAGAAGCTCCGCAAACGTCACCCCGCCGGGTTCCGGCGTGCCCGTACCGGGCAGATACGCTGGATCCAGCACATCCAGATCCAGCGTCAGGTATACGGGCTTTCCGTCCAGCGCGGTTAACGTATCGTGGAAGTCGTCCAGGGTGAACCGGTGCATGTCCGTGTGGATGCCGGCAAAGCTGAACTCTGCCTTTTCGCCGCTGCGGATACCCAACTGGTGGATGCGCCCGTCGCCGAGCAATTCCCACACCCTGCGGATGACCGTTGCGTGAGACAGGGTTTCGCCCAGATAATCCTCCCGCAGGTCGGTGTGAGCGTCCAGATGCAGGATATGAACGTCGGGATACCGCTTCATCACCGCGCGCACCGCGCCCAGCGTCACCAGATGTTCGCCGCCGAGCATGAAGGGCCGCTTGCCGGCCGCCAGCACGTTTGCGACGTGCTGCTCCGTTACGTCCAGCATTTTTTCGGCAAACCCGAAGGGGAGGGTGAGGTCACCCGCATCGCACACGCGAAGCTCGCTCAGGTCGCGGTCGGCATAGGGCGAATAGGTTTCAATGCCATATGAATCCGCGCGGATCGCAGCGGGGCCGAAACGGGAGCCGGGACGAAACGAGGCCGTACCGTCAAACGGCACGCCGAACAGCACGATTTCCGCGTCGGCATATTCCGCATCGCAGCCCAGAAACGTCAGAACGTTCTTATTCATCTTTTTGTAAAGCCTCCTCCACGTAGTTGGGAAGCGCAAACGCGCCGACGTGCAGCCTTGTGTTGTAGTAGCGGGTGTGGATGCCCAGGGCGTTCCAGCGGTCGGCATTCAGGTGATTGACGGGATGGAGATGGTTGGACGCGAACCCGAACAGCCAGTGGCCGGTGGGGTAGGTGGGAATGTGAGCCTGATAGACCTTGTTGATCTCAAACACGCTGCCGCAGCGGAAGTGCGCCCTGCGCAGGAGGTTCTGGTCGGCCTGGTAAAACGGGTCGTCGTGCTGGCTGACCAGAATGCCGTTTTCGGAAAGCGCGGCGTGGCAGCCACCGTAAAACTCCTTGGTGAACAGCACTTCGCCCGGGCCGGAGGGATCGTTGGAATCCACGATCACGAGATCGTACGTTTCGCTGTTGTGACGGATGTATTTCAGGCCGTCGCTGTAGTGCAGACGTACGCGCGGATCGTCGAAACTCGCGGCGGTGTGGGGCATGAAGCGCTTGGAAACCTCCACCAGTTTCTGGTCGATCTCCACGATGTCGATCTTTTCCACGTTTTTGTATTTGCACAGTTCCCGCGCCACGCCGCCGTCCGCCGCGCCGAATACCAGCGCGGTACGGATATCCGGGTTCACGGCCATCGGCACGTGCGTGATCATTTCGTGATAGATAAACTCGTCGCGCTCCGTCAGCATCAGCACGCCGTCCAGCGTCAGAAAGCGCCCGAACTCCGGCGACAGATACACCGATATCTGCTGATACTCGCTTTGCTCCTGATGCAGCTGCGCCGAAACCCTGAGCGATAGCCGGACGTCCGGGGTATGGTATTCGCTGAACCAAAGATCATCCATCGGCGCTTCCTCCTGTAACGACGTTCAGCCGGGAGATATCCATCGCTTCCGGCCCGGTGAGCGTGCATCCCTTCAGTTTGGCATACTCGATATACTCCAAAATCTGCGGGGATATTCGTTCGCCCGGCGCGAGGATGGGAATGCCGGGCGGGTAACTCATCACAAACTCGGCGGATACGCCGCCCGCGCACTGTGCGATCGGCAAGCTGGTCTTTTGCGCGTAAAAGGCTTTCTGCGGAGATAGCACCACTTCGGGGCTGATGTATTCGCTCTCCCACAAACCCTTGCGCTCCCGCTTGTGCAGCCTGCGGATATCGGACAGCGCGCTGATCAGCCGTTCAATGTGCTTGGTCTTGTCCCCGACGGACAAATAGGCGAGGATGTTGCCCAGATCGCCGAATTCCACCTGAATATCGTACTTGTCCCGAAGCAGGTCGTACACCTCTATGCCCGCCAGCCCCACGTTCAGCGTGTTTACCGAAAGCTTGGTTTCGTCAAAATCGTCGTCCATGCCCGCGCCAAAGGCGGTGATCAT
>CAYRPW010000357.1:0-2634 GCA_964426145.1 uncultured Oscillospiraceae bacterium | reverse complement strand
AGAACAGCAGGAAGTACGGCGCCATCAGCGCGTACGAAGCCCGCGCACGCCAGATGCGGCGGCCCAGCGTGTAGTAGCTTCCCTTGCGATTCCGTTCTGCCGTCATGTGCGTTCCTTTCTGTTGGGGGGGGGAGTTGTTAGGGGCTTGTTCACTCGGTTTCATTGTCGCGAGCCGCACTATCGTTTGCCCGCTCTGTGAAACCTCCCAATTTCGGCTCGCTAGCCACTTCGTGGCTGTGCCCGCCGGGCACATGCTTCCCTTCATTGCCCCTATGACCCCGATCAGGGGCAGTGCCCCTGAACCCCTTCTTTGACCGCGCATTGCGCGGTCAAGGATGGGTCAAGGGCAACGCCCTTGTCAGGGTCTTAGGGATGAAATCCCTAACGTTCTATTCCTCCGCAATCGGCAAGCCGAATTCCTGGCGCTTGTAGGTGATCTCGGCGTTGATGTAGTAGACCTTTTCCATGAGCTCTTCGCGGGGGGTGGCGGCGGCATTATCGCGGATCTTCTGGGACGCGTCGGTGGTGACGGAGAAAAAGGCGTTGTTCACGTTGCGCCAGGAGTAATAGCCGCCGGGCACCTGCGAGATGCCCTGCACGTATTGCAGCTGGTTTTCCAGCGCCTCGTAATCGCGGATCGGCCAGGGGAGCTGCGCCAGCGCTTCGAGGTTCGCGGTGGCCACGCGCGCGGACGCGCCCATGAGGCTTTCCATCTCGCGGCCGTAGAGCGTCTGCGTTTCGGTTGACGTCCACCACTTGAGGAACGTCCAGCATTCGTCCGGGTACTTGGTCTGCGCCATGATGATATCGGCAAGCCCCACGCAGCCCGTGGCGCGGTTCACGCTGCCGTCCGCCTGCAGGGTGCCGGGCACGGCGGTAAAATCCCACAGGCCCAGAATATCGGGCGCGGACACCTGGAGGTTGTTGTACAGCGTGTAATCCGCGATGATCAGCGGGCACTCGCCCGTGCGGAAGCGCTCCTCCACGCTCGTTTCCTTGTCCAGCTTATAATCGGTGTAGAACTCGCAGTACTGTTTGAAGGTGCTCACGGCGACGTCGGAATCAAGCAGCGAACGATCCCCGTTTTCGGTATAATACGCGCCGCCGTTTTGGAACAAAAGCATCGCGAAAATCTGCTCGGAGGGAAGCATGCCGAATTCCATCTGGTTTTTGGAAAGCACCGACATGGCCACCTTCACGTCGTCCCAGGTATTCGGCACGGAAAGCCCGATTTCGGCCAGGATATCCTTACGGTAGAAGAGCATCGGGAAGGTGTAGGTATCGGGCAGGGCATAGGTGGCGCCGTTAAAGGAGAACGGCACCAGCGCGCTTTTGGCAAACCGCGCGCCGACCTCCGCGAAATCGGTAAATTGGGTCAGGTCCAGCACCGCGCTGCGGATGCCGAAGTTCACGGGCGTATCGTTGCCCACGTTCAGAACCGCGCCCGCGATGCCGTTGGTGTTGGCCACCTGAATGGCGACGTCCGGCCCCTGCCCGGCCAGGGTGGCGCGCAGCAGCACGTTCATATCCACCAGCTGCACGTTCACGCCGATGCCGTACTGCGCGGTGAACCGTTCGTCGATCAACGATTTGATCACGTTGGCCTGATCGCGCCCCGTGCCCACCCACAGCGTGATGGCCGGAATTTCCGTATTTTCTTCCACAACGTTTCCGATGCGGTTGTAATCGATCACGAAAGAATAATACAGCCTTGCGATTTCGTGCCACGTTTTGGCGCCCAGGCCGTTGGCGCTCGCCGCCGGCGCGGTATCGGCGGAATGAACAGTAATACGGTCGATCTGCAGGGGCTGCGGCCGCGCCAGCGTCACCCAGTTGCCCAGCGCGCGCACGTTGATTTTATAGGAGGTAATCACTTCGGTGAAGCGCTCCTGGTCCACAATCAGCTCGTCCAGCTGATCAAGCATCGTGCGCAGCACCGTGAGCTTGTCGGAATTCTCCCCCGCCGTTTCCAGCAGTGCGTAGAAAGCGAGCAAAAGCTCGTCCTTGACGGCGGTCAGCTCTGCCTTCAACAGCGGCAGGGAGGCTTCGATCTGGTAATCGCGGAAGCGGTCGGGCTTGACGCCGGTGATGTAGATCACCTTGCGGTAGATGGCGTTGAGCTGCTGGACGCAGGATTGCACGCGGCCGATGATCTGCGCCATATCGCCCAGCACCACCTCCATGCGCAGCGTGTGAACGCCCGGGGCAAGGTACACCCGGAAGGGCTCGCCGCCCGCGTCGGCCAGGGTTTCCTCGCGCCAGTTGCGCGCATAGGCAAAGCGGTAGGCTTCGAACTCCGCAAAGGGCACCTCGCCGTCGATGGAAATTTTCCGCGACACGGCCGCCCCGCGCACGAAATTCTGGCGGTCGAACAGCGTGATACAGTAATACCCCGCTTCCGTAACCGTAAATTCCCACTCGATCCACTGCCCGGCGAAGCGCCACGGCATGCCGCCGATGGTGTTGTTGAGCAGGTTTTTGGCGCTGGCGGGGTACACCGCGGGCGAACCCTGCTCCTGCCTGGGGTAGAGCATCTGGGAGGACGTGCGCACCGCGTTTTCCGCCTCGATGCGGACCGACTGCCCGGCAGTATCCTTCGCGCCCGCGGCGTCCGCTTCGGCCTTGACGGCCGCA
>CAYRPW010000356.1:0-2658 GCA_964426145.1 uncultured Oscillospiraceae bacterium | reverse complement strand
GCGCGCCGGTATCCTGGCCGTGAAAATAAGCAATTATGAGGGCGTCAGCCGCAAGGAGCCGCGCTTTGCGCTGCATGCGGATGGAGGAACCGTGCAGGCGGAAGACGACGGCGAGACGATCACCGTGACATCCGGCTCCCTGTCCGCGGTCCTCACCAAAAAGCAGTTCAGCCTGCGCTTCTTCGAAGACGGCCGGGAACTGACCGGGCTTGACCGCCGCCATCTGGGCTGCGTGAAAACCCCGGACGGCTGGTTTATGCGGGCGAAGCTGGATGTGGCCGTGGGCGAAAAGCTGTACGGCCTGGGCGAACGCTTTACGCCGTTTGTGAAAAACGGGCAGACCGTGGACATCTGGAACGAGGACGGGGGTACGTCGTCGGAGCTTGCGTATAAAAACATTCCGTTCTACCTCACCAACCGGGGCTACGGCGTTTTCGTAAACTCCACCGACAGGGTGAGTTTCGAGCTGTGTTCCGAGGCGGTGGAAAGCGCGCAGTTTTCCGTGCCGGGGCATAGCATGGAGTTTATGGTCATCGGCGGCGGAGACCAAAAACAGGTGCTGGGCCGCTATACCGCCCTCACCGGCCGCCCCGCGCTGCCGCCCGCGTGGAGCTTCGGGCTGTGGCTGACGACGTCGTTTACCACGGAGTACAACGAGGAAACCATCAGCGGCTTTGTAAGCGGCATGGCGGAGCGCGGCATTCCCCTGCACGTGTTCCATTTCGATTGTTTCTGGATGAAGGCGTTCGAGTGGTGCAATTTCGAGTGGGACAAAACCGGCTTCCCCGCGCCGGAGGCCATGATCCGGCGCATGCACGAACGGGGCCTGAAAACCTGCGTGTGGATCAACCCCTATATCGGGCAGAAATCGCCGCTGTTTCAGGAAGGGCGGGACCGGGGTTATTTCCTGAAGCGCGCAAACGGCGACGTGTGGCAGTGGGACATGTGGCAGCCCGCCATGGCGCTGGTGGATTTCACCAATCCCGCCGCCTGCCTGTGGTACCAGGAGAAGCTCAAGGCGCTGATGGACATGGGTGTGGACAGCTTCAAGACCGATTTCGGCGAACGCATTCCCACCGACTGCGTCTACTTCGACGGCAGCGATCCCGTGCTGATGCACAACTACTACACCCATCTGTACAACCAAACGGTGTTTTCCCTGCTGGAGCGCGAACGCGGAACGGGCGAAGCCTGCGTGTTTGCCCGCAGCGCAACGGCGGGCGGCCAGCAATACCCCGTGCACTGGGGCGGGGATTGCTCCAGCACCTATGCGAGCATGGCGGAATCGCTTCGCGCGGGGCTTTCGCTGTGCATGAGCGGTTTTTCGTTCTGGAGCCACGATATCAGCGGCTTTGAGGACACCGCCAGCGAGGACGTGTACGTGCGCTGGGCGCAGTTCGGGCTTTTGTCCAGCCATTCGCGGCTGCACGGTTCCTCCAGCTACCGCGTGCCCTGGCTCTTCGGCGAAAACGCCGTGGAAGCCGTGCGCACGTTCGCCCGGCTCAAGTGCCGGCTGATGCCCTATCTGTACGCGGCGTCCGTATACGCGCATGAAACCGGCGTACCCGTGATGCGCGCGATGGCCATGGAGTTCCCGGGCGACCCCGCCTGCGAGGACCTGGACCGGCAGTATATGCTGGGCGGCAGCCTTCTGGTTGCGCCGGTGTTCCGCAAAGACGGCACGGTGGATTACTATCTGCCCGAAGGCCGGTGGACGCACCTCTTAACCGGGCAAACGCAAGTAGGCGGCGCGTGGATACACGAAACCTGCGATCTGTTAAGCCTGCCGCTGTTCGTGCGGGAAAATACAATTTTCCCGCTTGGGAAAAGCGAAACGCAGGTGGACTCCGATTATCTGGACGGGCTTTCGCTCCATGTCTACCGCCCGCTGGAAGGCATGCCGGCGGCTTTCGACCTGGTGGACAGCAAGGGCAGCCGCACCCTGCGCGGTACGGCCGTCTCGGAAAACGGCAGCGTTCGCCTGACGGTGAACGGGGAGCACAAGAGCATCCGCGTCATCCTCCACGGCGACAGGCCTGCCGAAGCATATTTAGCGCCGGGCGGGCGGGAGATAATCATATAAAAAACGGCGGAACGATCGTTTGCCGTCGCGGCAAGCGGCACCGCCTGCCAAAGCGCTTCGTAAAACGGCCTGCGGCATTGCTTTTCATACGCCGGTTTGGTATGGCTTGTCCATTTCTGTTTCTTGTAGTATAATTACCTTGAATCGAGTAAAATTCCATACGAAATCCACGGACAAGCGTTCCTGAAAAAGCCTGCGCACCAGGCCTGTCACCCGCCGATCCTGTTTCCGGCATTCCGGATATCTCCTGTTTTCAGCCTTTCAGGCGGCAACCATCGGTACGCCGCCCGGCAGCGAATACCGCGGAGGAGGCATGCCAATGGCCAGATCGTCCAAAGTGTTTCTATGGATCGTAAGCGCGGCGTTCGTATGCTATCTGAGTCTCATCGCGGCAGGCGTCAATTTCTATGCCGATCTCGCATCGTCCGTCTTCGGCCTGCTGGCCGCCGGATCGATATTCTACTCCGTCGTCAGTTCGAAGAACAACACGTTCAGGCCGAATTTCTGGCTGGTCGGCGCGGCGATCAAATGCAGGGATTTTTGCTGGGAAAACCAGTTCCCGCAGAGGAATTCGA
>CAYRPW010000355.1:0-2664 GCA_964426145.1 uncultured Oscillospiraceae bacterium | reverse complement strand
CCGTCCACGTATTCGGTTTCTTCCTTCTCGGGGTTGGTGTCGTCAAAACGCAGGTTGCATTTGCCGCCGTAACGTTCCGCCGTCAAAAAGTCCGCAGCCATCGCCTTGCAATGGCCGATATGCAGATAGCCGTTGGGTTCCGGAGGGAAACGGGTGCAAATTTGCTGGTAGCGCCCGGTCTCCAAATCTTCATCGATGAAATCCCAGATGAAATTCGTTTTTTTCACGGGTGCTTCCATACTATCGCCTTCCTTTCCCAAGATTACATCGTATTATATCGGGAAAACCCAAGATTGACAAGTGAAACCCAAGGTTCCCCGCACAGGATTTGCCGGTTTCCGGAAAGCGGGAACCGCTTTTTGCAATTGACAACGCATTGCCGCGGAATTATACTGAAGCTGAAAATTAAACACTGCGATTTCGATTGAAGGTTTGGGGAGAGAGCGGCTCAGCCGCCGCCGAAGGTGCAAACCGCATAAGCTCTCAGGCAAAAGGACCCAGGCCCGACGAAACTCTGGAAAGCAGCGGCGCCAAGGCGGAAACGCCCGGGTGCCGACGCACCGAAGAGGCAATCCGCTATGCGGAGAATCTTTCAGGTTCGAATACAGAGGCGCAAAGCAGCGATGCTTTGTCGCCTTTTCTTATTTCCTGAAAGGGGTGTGCCTATGACGGAAACATTGCTCAGAACGCCGCTGTACGAGCGGCACGTGCAAAACGGCGGAAAAATGGTGCCCTTCGCGGGGTATGAGCTGCCCGTGCAGTACGAAACCGGCGTGATGCGGGAACACCGCGCCGTGCGGGAGGACGCAGGCCTGTTCGACGTGAGCCACATGGGAGAAGTTACGTTCCGCGGCCCGGATGCGCTTGCCAACCTCCAGAACCTGTTGTGCAATGATTTTGCAAACCTGCAGGACGGCCGCGTGCGCTACAGCCCGATGCTGAACAGTCAGGGCGGCGTGATTGACGACGTGCTGGTGTACCGCAAGGCGGAAAACGATTATCTGATGGTCGTCAACGCCGCCAACCGCCATAAGGACGTCGCCCACATCTATATCCACAGGTTCGGAAACGTGGAAATCACCGATATTTCCGATACCGTATGCCAGCTGGCCCTGCAGGGCCCCAAGGCGGAAGCGATTGTACGAACCATCACCAACCAGATTCCCACCCGATATTACAGCTTCATCGATAACGTGACCATCGGCGGCATGCGCTGCCTTCTGAGCCGCACCGGGTACACCGGCGAGGACGGTTTCGAGCTGTACGTAAGCGCTGCGGACGGCGTCGCCCTGTTCGATATGCTGCTGCGCCACGGGAAAAGCTTCGGGCTGAAGCTATGCGGCCTTGGCTGCCGCGACACGCTGCGCCTGGAGGCCGCCATGCCGCTGTACGGCCACGAGATGGACGATACCGTAACCCCGCTGGAAACGGGGCTGGAACGCTATGTGAAAATGGACAAGGACGATTTTATCGGCCGCCGGGCGCTGCTGGAGGCGGGGGCGCCCAAACGCGCGCGCATCGGCCTCAGGATGACCGGGCGCGGAATCGCGCGCGAGCATTACCCGGTTACCGCGGGCGGCCGGGAGATCGGCCATACCACCAGCGGCACGCACTGCCCCACCGTCGGCGCGGTGGCGATGGCGCTGGTGGACAGGCAATATACCGAAATCGGAAAAACCGTACAGGTGATCATCCGCGGCGAACCCGTGGATGCGAAAATCGTGCCGCTGCCATTCTATACGAAAGCATAGGAGGAAAAGTACATGGACGTGAAAGCCGGTCTTTATTACGCAAAGAGCCACGAATGGGTTGAATTTCTGGACGATACCACGGCGCTGGTGGGGATTTCCGATCACGCGCAGCACGAGCTGGGCGATCTGGTGTTTGTCAACCTCCCCCAGGCCGGCGATAAAACGGCCATCGGCAAAACTTTTGCCGACGTGGAGAGCGTCAAAGCCGTCAGCGATATCTACGCGCCCGTGACCGGCACCGTGGCGGAAGTTAACGACGTACTGCTGGACGAACCCGAACAAATCAACCGTTCGCCCTACGGCGCATGGATTGCGAAAATTGAAGCCATCACCCAGCGGGACGACCTGATGGACGCCGCCGCCTACGAAGACTACTGCAAAACGCTGTAAAAGGGGAACGCCATGAGCCAATACACGCCCCATACGGCCGCGGAAACCAAGGCGATGCTCGCATCCCTCGGGCTATCTTCCCTCGACGGCCTGTTTTCCGATATCCCGGCATCGGTGCCGCGCGGCCTGCCCGGCGAAAACCGGCCGGGCCTGACCCAGATGGAAACCCTGCGCGCCATGGAGGCGCTCGCCGCGCGCAATACGCAATACCGGCTCACGCTGCGCGGCGCGGGCTGTTACGATCACTTCATTCCCCCCATCGTGCCCCAGATCGCGAATAAAAAAGAGTTCCTGTCCGCCTATACGCCGTACCAGGCGGAGCTTTCGCAGGGGATGCTCCAGGCGATCTTCGAATACCAGACCCTGATCTGCGAGCTGACGGGCATGGACGTATCCAACGCGGGCGTATACGATTTTGCCACCGCCGCCGCCGAAAGCACCGTGATGTGCCGCGACCGCAAACGAACCGTTGCGTTGGTGTCGGCGGCAGCACATCCCGATACTTTGGCCGTGATGCGCACCT
>CAYRPW010000354.1:0-2669 GCA_964426145.1 uncultured Oscillospiraceae bacterium | reverse complement strand
CTACCGCGCAAGCCGTTTGACGGACGAGATCGTGCTGACGGTCACGCTGCTTCTTCAAAAAAGCCGGGAGGACGTCGTGCGCGTGGCCATGCGGGAGTTAAGCGCCCGCAGGCGGGAGAAACAGCCCGTCGCCGTGCCCTGCTGCGGCTCCACCTTCAAGCGGCCGCCCGGACAATTTGCCGGGGAGCTGATCGAGCGTTGCGGGCTGAAGGGTTATCGCATCGGCGGCGTAACGGTCAGCGAGAAACACGCGAACTTTCTGGTCAACGACCGGCAGGGAACCGCGCGGGAATACATGCAGCTGATCGCGTACGTGCAGCGCGTGGTACAGGAGCAAACGGGCATTCTGTTGGAGCCGGAAGTGCAGATTATCGGTACGGACTGACGGGCGCGTTTGAGGCGCACAGGGAAGAGAGGGAAAGGCCATGCGGTTTTTGATCGTCACCGGGTTAAGCGGCTCGGGCAAAACCATTGCCCTTCGGACGTTGGAAGACCTGGGCGCGCTTTGCGTGGACAACCTCCCCCCCACCATGCTCATCCGCTTTATGGAAGCGTGCAATTTAAGCCTGCAGGAACGCCCCATGGCCGCCATCGGCGTGGACGTGCGCTCCGGCGAGTTTTTCGACCCCATGGCCGTGGTCAAGATCATCCGGGACGCGCGCAATTTGGGCTATCTGATCGACACGCTGTTTATCGATGCGACGGACGAAATTCTGGTCAACCGTTACAAGGAAACCCGGCGCGATCACCCGCTGGCGGGGGAATCCAAGTCGTTGGAGGAAGCCATTTCCAAGGAGCGCATTTTATTGCAGCCGCTCAGGGAGTTTGCCGATCACCTGATCGATAGTACCGAGATGAACGCAAAGACCCTGCAAAACATGATGCGCAAGATCGTTTCCGTTCCCGACGACAACACCCAGTTGCAGATCGAGATCATGAGCTTCGGGTTCAAGCGCGGCATTCCCCGCGGGGGCGACCTGGTGTTTGACGTGCGCTTTCTGCCCAACCCCTTCTACATCAAGGAACTTGGGCATTTCACAGGGCTGGACGAGCCGGTGGCAAACTTCGTGCTCCGAAACCCCGTCACCCTGGAATTTCTGGTGAAATGCAAGGATATGTTATTGTTCCTGCATCCCCATTACGTCACCGAGGGCAAGCACCGGCTGGTGATCGCCATCGGCTGCACGGGCGGCGCGCACCGCAGCGTTGCGATTGCCGAAAACATCGGCACGTTCTTACGCAAGGAAGGCTGGCAGGCATCGGTTACGCACCGGGATCTGGATATCGAGCAGGCGCACTGGAGCGTCAGTAAAGCCTAAGGAGCCGTGGCAACATGAAAACCGCAGTGCTGATCCCCTGTTATAACGAGGCGAAAACCATCGGCAAGGTCGTGCGGGATTTCCGCGCCGCGCTGCCCGACGCCGCCATTTACGTGTACGACAACAACTCCAAGGACGGAACCGACGGTATTGCGCGGGAGGCCGGGGCCATCGTGCGCTACGAGCGGCGGCAGGGCAAGGGTAACGTGATCCGCACCATGTTTCGCGATATCGACGCCGACGCGTACCTGATGATCGACGGCGACGACACCTACCCCGCCGAGCACGCGAAAGAGCTGGTGGACCTGGTGCTGGCCCAGAACGTGGATATGGCCGTGGGCGACCGGCTGTCCTCCACGTATTTTACCGAGAACAAGCGCCCCTTCCACAACACCGGCAACCGCCTGGTGCGCGGGCTGGTGAACCGCATTTTCGGCGGCAAGATCACCGACCTGATGACCGGCTACCGCGCGTTCAGCTATCAGTTCGTCAAGTCCTTCCCGGTGCTTTCCAAGGGCTTTGAAATCGAAACCGAGATGAGCATCCACGCGCTGGACAAAAACCTCTCCGTGGCCTGCGTGCCCGTGGGCTACCGCGACCGCCCGGAGGACAGCCCTTCGAAGTTAAACACCGTGTCCGACGGGTTCAAGGTGCTCAAAACCATCGCCCGGCTCTTCAAGGAATACCGGCCGATGCCGTTTTTCGGCATCCTGGCGCTATTGCTGCTGCTGGTGGCGGCGGCGCTGTTTATCCCGGTGCTGGCGGAGTACATCCAAACGGGGCTGGTGCCGCGCTTCCCCACGCTGATCGTTTCGGGCGTGATGACCACGCTCGCCATCCTGCTGCTGATGTGCGGCATCATTTTGGATACCGTGGCGAAAAAACACCGGCAGTTGTTTGAGGTGAACTTAAACATCTTAAAGGCGCTCCGGCCCGAGGATATGAAATGACCATTCTTGTTAGCCTTGCGGCGGGCGTGCTGAGCATGCTCGCCTTTACCATATCCGGGGTCGGGTATGCGGGCGTGAGCGATCCGCCGCTTGCGGCGTTTGGCCCCGTGTGGCTGTTGTATGCGGCGCTGCTGGGGGGACTGTATTGGCTGTTTTTCTCGCGGGTGAAGCACGTTTCCAAAGGCCAGATCGCCCTGGGGCTGTGCTTTGGCGTGGCGAACTACTTCGCAAGCACGCTGTTCGCGTACGATACGTGGAGTAATTTAGACAGCGTATGGCGCTGGGTGATCGCCGTGCTGCAAATGTTGGGGCAGGCGGCGGTGATGGCGGTGGCGGCGGCGCTTGTGTGCTTCTGGCTGGAAAATAAGCGCGGCGAGGGGATCCGCATGCGGCGGTTTGC
>CAYRPW010000353.1:0-2671 GCA_964426145.1 uncultured Oscillospiraceae bacterium | reverse complement strand
ATGCTCTGGGTAAACAGCTGCCCCATGGCTGCGCCTGCGCCAAGGCCGACGCCCATACCGGCCATCCCGCCGCCCGGGTTGTTGGCGGCCTCGCGCATGGCTTCCGCCGCCTGATACTGGGTGTACTTGTTCAAATCGCCCGCTATCCCCATGGACGTACGCTTATCAAGGGCCTTTTCCACGTCTTCCGGCAGGCTGATGTTCTCAATCACGAAGCCGGTGAGCGTTAACCCCAGCGATTCCACCTGGGGATTCAAGGCTTTTTGCACGAAAACGCTGAGTTCCTGATAGTTCGCGGCAAGATCGAGTGCGGGGATTTTACTTTCCGCTATCGCGTCGCTGAGGCCCGAAATCAGCGTGCGCTTGATCTGCCCTTCCACATCCTCCGCGGTAAACATGCCGTTGGTGCCGAAGACTTCCTTGAGGAATACTTCCGGATCTTTGACACGGAATGCAAACACGCCGAACGCGCGGATGCGGATCATGCCGAATTCGGCGTCGCGCATCATGACGGGGTTGCTCGTACCCCACTTGCGATCCAGGAATTGCTTGGTATTAATGAAATAGACGTCTGATTTAAACGGCGAGTTAAACCCAAACTTCCAGGATTTTAACGCCGTCATGATGGGCATGTTGTTCGTGGTCAGCTCATACCGGCCCGGCTGGAAGATGTCGGCAAGCTGCCCTTCGTTGACAAAAACGGCAACCTGGCTTTCGCGCACAGTGAGCTGGGCGCCCATCATGATTTCCTTGCCGTTCATGTCGTAACGGTGAACCATGGTGTTTTGCGAGCTGTCCGTCCATTCGATGACGTCAATCAGCTGGCTCATTACGATTTTTTTAAATAATCCCATACTGCTTCCTCCTATTGTTTTTCGCTCCACGCGTTATCCGCGGCGAAATCCGTAAGTCCGTTCAAGATCCGGTACTCCGTCAGGCTCATCGTAAGCCCCAGATAGTGTTGAATGCGTTCGATCGTTTCCTCGATAAAGTCACGTGCCTTGATCTGCGAAGCCGCCTTTGCGCCTCCGGTCATCCTGGGGCAAAAAACGATGCGCACTTCTTCCGGCGAGACGACCGCGATGTGAATGTTCATGGATTCGTACTCGTCCCCGAAGAAATTCCGAAGCGCCGTACCCAGGCGCTCGCTGCCATAGTGCCAGCGTTCCGTAATAAACATATCGCCTTCCGGAATACAGATCCGCGCAAACACGCATGGTTTCTCCGTATCATCGGTGCTTCGGTACAGCAGCTGCTGTTTTAAGATTTCCGTCCGGTTCGGCGCCAGGCGGGACAAAAGGTACTTCATCCAGCGTTCTCTGGCAAGCGCGAAATTCGTGGCTTCGTTATAGTCGTCGTTGGAATCGTCGGTATGGATCTGGTTGAGCAGCAGTTCCACTTCCCGTACGACAGCCAGCTGCTGCTCCATATCGTTGTGCACCGTGAAAACCGGCGTCTGCGGATAGTTTTCATCCAGCCACGGCATGAATTCCGGAAACCCGCTGTCGATCCCGATGGCGTCGATATGGTGCTTTTGCATGCACTCGATCGCATCCTCAAAGGATTTGCGAACTCTGGGCGGCTTGAAACCCATGGTTTCCCAGCCGTCCATCTCGCCGAACATTCTCTCTATCGTCGGTGACTTCGTTACGATGAGCAGTCTATACACAACGCCAACCTCCAATAGTATTAAGATGTGTCCATTATACCTAATTTTTGCGCATATTACAATCACGCCTGCGCAGTGTTATCGATAAACCGGTTCCTATCGTCGTTTTGAACGTATTTCATCTTCTTTCTTGCAAGATCAACGGGTTCTGCTATAATAAACCAAGTATAGAATGAACGCAGAAAGGTTTTGTCATATGAAGAACCCTACCTTTACCATGGTCCTGGAAACCGGCGATATCATGACAGGAGAGCTTTATCCCGAAATCGCGCCGCAATCCGTCGGTAATTTTATATCGTTGGCGAACAGTGGTTTTTACGACGGGTTGACGTTTCACCGCTGCATTCCGGGGTTTATGATCCAGGGCGGCTGTCCGCTGGGTGTTGGCACAGGCGGACCCGGTTACTCCATCAAGGGCGAATTCGCGCAGAACGGGCATCCCAATCCGCTGAAACATACCGACGGCGTGCTCAGCATGGCGCGTAGCATGATGAAGGACAGCGCCGGTTCCCAGTTTTTCATCATGACGAGCGACAGCCCGCATCTGGACGGTTCCTATGCGGCGTTCGGGAAAATACTCCAAGGCATGGATACCGCCCATCGCATCGTCAATACCCGGACCGGCGCTCAGGATAGGCCTGTAACGCCGCAGAAAATAAGTACAATCCGTGTGGAAACCTACGGTTTGGAATATCCGTTTACCAAGCTTTAGTCTCCATCGGGTATCGAAAGGAGCAGTACATGAACATCAAGCGCGAGCTTCGTGTGCTGGAATTTGATAAAATCAGAGAAAAACTCGCTTCCTTCTGCGTAACCCCTCTCGGGGCCGAACGCTGTTTGCAGTTAACCCCCGAATCTGATTTTGACCAGGTGCAGCCTGTCCCTGAGCGGGGCGACGCATTGCAGTCACTTTCGCACCGGCAATGCCTCCGTCTTCCATCACAATAATCATCGGTTTTGCTTTCCCTGCCGCGATCAGATTGTCCAGAATAAAATTGGCAC
>CAYRPW010000352.1:0-2673 GCA_964426145.1 uncultured Oscillospiraceae bacterium | reverse complement strand
TGACGGTTGACGATCATCTTTCCGAGATCACAACCTTTGAGAAGGGCTGCTGGATTCATTTACAGTCGCCCACCAAAGAGGAAATCCAGGGGCTGAACGCGCGCTTTGCGCTGGATCCCACCTATTTGCAGGCGGCGCTGGACGAAGAAGAAAGCGCGCGCATCGAACGCGACGGCGACCAGACGCTGATCATCGTGGACGTTCCCTATGTGGAAACCGAAGAAAACGGCTACAGCTACTCCACCATCCCCATGGGCATTATCATGGTGGACGACGTGATTATCACCGTAACCAGCCGCGAATCCACGCTGATCAATGATTTTTCCGAAGAGCGCGTCCGCGGGTTTTGGACGTACAAGCGTACGCGGTTCATACTGCAGATGCTCAACCGCAACGCCAACCGTTACCTCGGCTACTTAAAGCAGATCGACAAAGCCTCCACCTTCGTGCAGAAGCGTTTGCAGGAAAGCCTGCGCAACCAGGAGCTTTTGCAGATGATGCAGCTGGAAAAATCGCTGGTTTACTTCTCCACGTCGCTCAAGGGCAACGAGATCGTGCTGGAGAAAATGATGCGTATGGACATGCTGCGCAAATACCCCGAAGACACCGACCTGCTGGACGACGTGATCATCGAAAACAAGCAGGCCATCGAGATGTGTAATATTTACCGTGACATCATGAGCGGCACGATGGACGCTTACGCGTCCATCATCTCCAACAACTTAAACATCGTCATGAAGGTGCTCACCAGCCTGACGGTGATGCTGGCGATCCCCACGCTGTTCGCCTCGTTCTGGGGCATGAACACGGGCGTGCCGTTTCAGGGGAATATCCTGGGGTTCTGGATCGTATTCGGGGTGAGCGCCGTGGTAACGGTGATTACGTTCTTTGTTCTCCGCTGGCGCAAGATGTTTTAAAGCGTCAGCCGCGGTTCATGGGGTCGTACCCGCCGGGGTAATGCCGCGGCTGTTCAGGCGCGGAGGCCTCCGTGTGTACCCGGCCGTCGGCGCGCTGCACAGGATGCCCGTACTGCTGCGGCGCCGCCGCGGTTCTGGGCTGCCCGCCGCCGCGCAGCAGGCGGTTGGTTTCCGCGATGCCGTCGTGGATGGAAAACAGCATCATAACCAGCTCGTAGGCGATGCGAATGCCGACAGGCCCGAGCACGATCATCAGTAGGCCGCCCCAGAAACTGCCTGAAAAGAGCGTTACGATGCCGTTCAAGACGGCGTACAGCACGCTGAACACGTACAGGAACTTAATCATCAGCGGAATGATGAAACGGTCGAAATTCACGTGCGCGCTTACGCGCTTCATCCACCCGGTGTAACGGCCCCGGTTTTGCGGGCGCAAAAAGAAGTACGCGGCGGCGGCCGCCCCAATCAGCGCGAGAACGCCCGCCACGACGGTCCAGGCGCTGAAGCCGCCCATCAGGTATGCGGTATTCAAACTATACAAATCGGTGAGATTGGGCATTGATTTCCCCTCCTTATTCGGTTGAAAGAAGCGTTTCGATAGGAAATGACTTACCCTGATTATAGGTTTTTGAAACCGCTGCGTCAAGGGCGCACCAAAAGACGCGAAAGGAATTTAGATGTCCGGCGAGCTTGCCTATAAAATCTCCATGCTGCCCGAAAGCCCCGGCTGCTACCTGATGAAGAGCCACGGGGAGATTTTGTATATCGGCAAAGCGAAAAACCTGAAAAACCGCGTGCGGCAGTATTTTCACGCGCCCGAGGGCCACACGCCCAAGGTGCGCGCGATGATCGAGCGCGTGGACGATTTCGACATCCTGCTATGCCGCACGAATTTCGAGGCGCTGACGCTGGAAAGTAACCTGATCAAAAAACACCGGCCGTTTTATAACATCCTGCTCAAGGACGACAAACACTACCCCTACCTGTGCTATGATCCGGCGGAATTATTTCCGCGGCTGACCATCGCGCGCACGTACGACCCCAAGGACGGCCGCAAATACTTCGGCCCCTACATCGGCGCGACCGCCGTGCGGCAGACGCTGGACGAGCTGGGCCGTTATTTTCCGCTGCGGCGCTGCGCGCTGAAGTTTCCGCTGAAAAGCCCGCGCCGCCCCTGCGTGTATTACGATACGGGCCAGTGCCTCGCGCCCTGCGCGAACTACATCACGCCCGAGGCGTACGGCGAAATACTGCGCAAGTCCGTGGAGTTTTTAAACGGGGATATCCGCCCCGTGCTTTTGGAACTTCGCCAGAAGATGGAGGACGCGGCCAAAACCATGGAGTACGAGCGGGCGGCCCTGTACCGCGACAAGATGTCGGACGTACAGGAGATTGCCCAGCGGCAATCGGCCATCCAGACCCGTTCCGTAGAGCAGGATATTCTGGCCGTCGCGGCGGACGAGCTGGACGCCGTGGTGCACGTGGTGCACGTGCGCCAGGGGCGCATGGAGGACGGGCAGCCGTTCCTTCTGGAAAACCAGGGCGGCGATACGGCAGCGGTGATCCTATCCGGCTTCCTGCCGCAGTATTACGGCGAGGGGCAGGGCATTCCCCGCGAGGTGCTGACCGAGGCCGAGCCGGAGGACCGCGAGGACCTGGAACAGCTGCTGCGCGAGCGCCGCGGCGCGGCGGTCACGCTTCTGTCCCCGCAGCGGGGGGAAAAGCGGACGCTGGTGGAAATTGCCCGCAGGAACGCCCA
>CAYRPW010000351.1:0-2674 GCA_964426145.1 uncultured Oscillospiraceae bacterium | reverse complement strand
GAAGTTTTCCGAATAATTGCAGACATTTCGGATAAGACAGGGTATTCTCAGGCAAAGATGGTCAACGTTTTTGGCGGGAGGTCAAAAGTATGCGCCTGAGCGACACGATCGAGCAATTTATTAAGACCATGCTGACGCATGACGAGAATGAAATTGAGCTGAAGCGCAACGAGCTGGCGGAGTATTTCAACTGCGCCCCCTCGCAGATTAATTATGTGCTTGCGACGCGCTTTACCCCGGATCACGGCTACCTGATCCAGAGCCGCCGGGGAGGCGGGGGGTATATTCGCATTTTCCGCATGCATCAGGATACATGCGAGCAGCTCGTATATTTGCTGGAGGAAAGGGTGGGCGACCAGATCACGTCGCTCAAGGCGGATCATCTGATCAACCAGCTCAGGGAGCGCGAGGTGGTGTCCGTCACGGAAGCCAACGTCATGCTGGCGGCGATTGCGGAAGCAAGCTACACGCTTCCCATTCACGCAGCCATCAAAGACGCGCTGCGCGCAAAAATCCTGAAGGCAATGTTAATGCAAATTGCCAGAAAGAACACGGCTTCGCAAGGAGGATAATTATGGCGATTTTCGGACGGTTTACACAACGGGCACAGCAGACGATCGCCTACGCGCAGCAGGCGTCTGTGGTCCTGAAACAACAATATGTGGGCACGGAACACATCCTTCTGGGCCTTTTGAAGGATCCGGATCCCACCATGGAAAGGCTGCTCCCCGGGCAGGTCACCTACGCGGCCGTTATGGAGCGCGTCCGCGAGCTGGGCGAGGGCAGCGCCGTTGCGCGCGGAATTCTGGAGCTTACGCCGCGCAGCAAAAAGCTGCTGGAGTCAAGCATCATCCAAAGCAAACGGTTTAACCATGCCTACGTCGGCACGGAACACTTCTGGCTTGCGCTTCTTCGGGAAGAGGAAAGCGTCGCCGTCAGCATCCTGCACGATCTGGACGTCGATACCGAAGCGCTGTCGCAGACGCTTACGAAGTTTTTGCAGAGCGATAACGTCAATCCCGAATTAAGCCCCGCCAAGGTTAAGGACAAGGACGACGAGGAATCCGCCCTGGCAAAGTACTGCCGCGATCTCACCCGGGCCGCGCGCAACGGGGAACTGGATCCCGTGGTCGGCCGCGCCAAGGAGATGGAGCGGATCATTCAAATCCTGAGCCGCCGCACCAAGAACAACCCGGTGCTGGTCGGGGAGCCCGGCGTCGGGAAAAGCGCCGTGGTGGAAGGGCTCGCTACCCTCATCGTCACCGGCAAAGCGCCGGAAACCGTGGCCAATAAACGCATTTTGTCGCTGGACCTCGGCAGTATGATCGCGGGCAGCAAATACCGGGGCGAGTTTGAAGAACGCCTGAAGGACACCCTAAAGGAAATCCGCAAACAGGGAGACGTCATCATCTTCGTGGACGAGTTCCACACGCTGGTGGGCGCCGGCAAAGCCGAAGGCAGCATCGACGCCGCCAACATCATCAAACCCGCGCTCGCGCGGGGTGAACTGCAGTGCATCGGCGCGACGACGCTGGACGAGTACCGCAAGCACATCGAAAAGGATCCGGCCCTGGAGCGCCGTTTCCAGCCCGTGCAGGTGTACGAGCCGACGACCGATGAAACCCTTGCGATTTTGGAAGGCCTGCGGGAACGCTACGAGCAGCATCATCAGGTAAAGATCACCGACGAAGCGCTGCGCGCCTCCGTGATGCTTTCGGACCGCTATATCAGCGACCGCCGTCTGCCCGACAAGGCCATCGACCTGATGGACGAAGCCGGCTCCCGCGTGCGGCTGCGGCGGTATAAAAAAACCCCGAAGGTTCGGGAGATGGAAGAACAGCTGCAAAGCATGCAAAGCGCTTTGAAAACCCTGCAGATGCAGGAGGATTTCGAACGCGCAAACGAGCTGGAAGAGGATATCGCGAAGTTTACGGAAACCCTGGAGAAGAAGCGCGCGGAATGGCAGGCGCGGCGCGCGAAAATCCACTCCGCCGTCAAGGAAGAGGATATCGCCCAGATCGTTTCCAGCTGGACGGGCATCCCCGTCAAGCGCATGACGCAAAACGAGGGCAAGCGGCTTTTGCACATGGAAGATACGCTGCATAAGCGCGTCATCGGCCAGGAAGAGGCAATCTCCGCCGTCAGCCGGGCACTGCGCCGCGCGCGCGCCGGGCTGCACGACCCCAAGCGGCCCATCGGCTCCTTTATCTTCCTGGGCCCCACGGGCGTCGGCAAAACCGAACTGTGCCGCGCGCTGGGCGAGGCGATGTTTGGCGACGAGAACGCCGTGATCCGCATTGACATGAGCGAATACATGGAAAAACACAGCGTGTCCCGCCTGGTCGGGTCGCCGCCGGGTTACGTCGGGTATGAAGAGGGCGGGCAGCTGACGCAGAAGGTGCGCCAGAAGCCTTACAGCGTCATTCTGTTTGACGAAGTGGAGAAAGCGCACCCCGACGTGTTTAACATTCTTCTCCAGATTATGGACGACGGCCGCCTCACCGACAGCGACGGGCGTGTGGTGAACTTCAAAAACACCATCATCGTCATGACGTCCAACGCGGGCGCGCATACGATCATCGGCAAGCAGTCCCTGGGCTTTGGCGGTATGATGGAAACCGTGCGCGACTACGAGAAGATGAAAGACCGCATTATAACCGAAGTGAAGGACATT
>CAYRPW010000350.1:0-2701 GCA_964426145.1 uncultured Oscillospiraceae bacterium | reverse complement strand
GACCAGTTCATCACTCACTTTGAAAAGGGGTACGACACCATGGTGGGCGAACGCGGGGTTACCCTTTCGGGCGGCCAGAAGCAGCGCGTAGCCATCGCCCGGACGCTGTTAAAGGATAACGACATCCTGATCTTCGACGACAGCCTTTCCGCCGTGGACACCGAAACCGACCGCGCCATCCGCGAAGCGCTGCAGGAAGCGCGCAGGGAGCTATCAAAAAGCGCGACCACGTTCATCGTCTCCCACCGGCTGACCACGCTTGCCGAGGCGGACGTGATCGTGGTGCTGCAAAACGGCGCGGTCACGCAGATCGGCTCGCACGAGGAACTGGTGAAACAGGAAGGCCTGTACAAGCGCATCTACCAAATTCAGGCCGCGCTGGAAGAAGAGCTGGAAAACGACGCGTAACCCGAACCAAAGCAATAAGAATACCAAATAGCAACACGTAAAGCACTTAACCCGTACCGTAACCAACCCATCTCCCCAACAAACGCAGGCCGAGGCAAATGACGAGCAAAGACCATCCCCGATGACGAGCCGGATTTTCGACCAGATTGGGTTTGTAAGCCCTGAAGGCGTAGCAGCGCTACGTCGATGGGCTTACAGGCCCGAGATGGCGGAAAGCAGGCCGTCAGGGGGGTTGGGATTGGATCGGCATTTGCCTCCAGGCCGGAGGACAACGATATGCAGTATCAAGAAGAAGAAACCTATTCCAAACGGTTTGACCTGGGCCCGTGGAAAAAACTCATTCACTATGCCAAGCCCTTCCACCGGATGATGGTGGGAATCATGATCGCCTCCTCGATGACGGCGGGGTTTGACATGATGTTCCCGCTGCTCAAAAGGGACGCGATCGACAACATCGCCCGCACCGGCGATCTGGCGCTGCTTCCCCCGTTCATCCTCAAGTACGCGCTTTGCATGTGCGGGCTGGTCGGCAGCATCTTCCTGTTCATCAACCTGTGCGGGCGGGTGGAAGTGGGGCTGTGCCGCCACATCCGGCGCATCGCGTTCAAGCGCCTGCAGGAGCTGCCGTTCTCGTTTTACGACAAAACCCCGGTGGGTTACCTCATCGCCCGGCTGAGCGGCGATACCCAGCGCCTGGGCGACACCGTGGCGTGGGGGCTGTTGGACATCCTGTGGTCGTCTGCCTACGTGATCATCGTATCGGTGATCATGCTGGTGCTCAACTGGAAGCTCGCGCTGATCACGCTGGCGGTGGTGCCCGTCATGGCCGCGATCACGCTGTTCTTTCAGGTGCGGATTTTGCACAGCTACCGGGAAGTGCGCAAAATCAACTCCAAAATCACCGGCGCGTTCAACGAAGGCATCATGGGCGCGAAAACCACCAAAACCCTCGTGCGCGAGGAAGCCAACTATGAGGAATTCCAAACCCTGACCTCCGACATGCGCAAGTCCTCTATCCGGGCGGCGGTGCTGTCCGCGATGCTGTACCCCGTGATCGTGGGGCTGGGCGGTTTCACGACGGCGTTCATCCTGTGGAAGGGCGGGCACGACGTGTTCGTGCTGGGCTCCATCTCCATCGGCACGCTGACCGCGTTCGTCAGCTACGCGATGCAGCTGTTCGACCCGATTGCCAACCTTGCCCGCATCTTCGCCGAAACCCAGCAGTCGCAGGCCGCGGCGGAGCGCGTGATCAGCCTGATTGAAACCGAGCCGGAGATTGCCGACACCCCCGACGTGGTGGAACGCTTCGGCGACAACTTCAACCCCAAGCGCGAAAACTGGCCCAAGCTCACCGGCGACATCGAGTTTCAAAACGTTTCCTTCCAGTACACGGACGGGGAAAAGGTCTTAAAGAACTTCAACCTCCGCGTGAAGGCGGGCGAGACCATCGCCCTGGTGGGCGAAACCGGGTCGGGAAAAAGCACGATCGTCAACCTCCTGTGCCGCTTTTACGAGCCCACCGAAGGCGTGATTTTGATCGACGGCGTGAATTACAAGGAACGCTCCCAGCTCTGGCTGCAAAGCAACCTCGGCTACGTGCTGCAGCAGCCGCACCTGTTCTCCGGCACCATCCGCGACAACATCCGCTACGGAAAGCTCGACGCGACCGACGAAGAAGTTGAGGAAGCCGCGCGCCTGGTAAGCGCCGACGAGTTCATCCGGACGCTGGAAAAGGGCTACGATACGGACGTCGGCGAGGGCGGCAATCTGCTCTCCACCGGGCAGAAGCAGCTGGTATCCTTCGCCCGGGCGCTGATCGCGCGGCCCGCGATCTTCGTGCTGGACGAGGCCACCTCCTCGGTGGACACCGAAACCGAAGTGAAGATCCAGCAGGCCATCCAAACGGCGCTGTCCGGCCGGACGAGCTTCATCATCGCGCACCGCCTGTCCACCATCCGCGGCGCGGACCGCATTCTGGTCATTCAGGACGGCGAGATCACCGAAGCCGGAAGCCACAAGGAGCTCTTAAAGCGCAAAGGCTACTACCACGACCTCTACATCAACCAGTTCCGCGACGAGCGGGAGCGCAGTTTGCTGGCGGAGGCGTAAGATCGCCTTACGAAACCCGTGTTATACGCCGCGCGGCATCGGAAGCCCATGCCGCGCGGTCAAACCATGCGCAAAATACTCTATCCAAACAACGCCCGTGTAAATTGACGCTCCCGCGCGGGACGCTTATAATGAAGGCGGCGGCACGCATTGCGATGGAGGAACCCAAATTGCACAACGAACC
>CAYRPW010000349.1:0-2719 GCA_964426145.1 uncultured Oscillospiraceae bacterium | reverse complement strand
CTCCGGCGGGCTTTGCCTCTCCCGTGTTGCGTGTAACCGCGTCCAGGTAGAGCATCAGCTGCAGCTGCGTACCGTGCCAAAGTTCCGCCGCGTCCAGCGCGGCATACGAACCGCTTTTATAATCTATCACGCGTCGGTAGAGCGCTTCGGGTGTTACAAAGCTGTCGATCCGGTCAATTTTGCCGTGTAAGGTGATTTCCGTTCCGTCGCGCAGCGTTAATACTACAGGTGGGAAACTGTCTTCGCCCGGGTACCCGAACTTCGCTTCCGTGCCGGATACCGTAAAATTTCCGGCTGCCAGATGATCGGTTACGGTTTCGCAGGCTCGCCTGGCAACGCGTGCCGCCAGACTGAGCAAAGCCTGATTGCGCGGCCCGTCTCCCATGGGGCCGTTTCGCAGGTCTGCTAGCAGCGGTTCAGCCGCCGTTTGCGCCATCCGATTTACTTCCTCCTGCGACAAGTGCGGAAACAGCGGGTTTTGGGAGGCTATCCCGGCAAAGCGCTGCAGGCATTCGTGGAAGAAATTACCCGTCTCGATGGACGTAACCGACCATTCCTTGCGTTCTTCGGGCTGTAAACCATAGGTAATATAATGCTGGAACGGACAGGCGGCAAATTGCTCCAGCCTGCTGACGGAAAGCGTCCGGTCTCCAAACAGCCTGACTGCGATATCCGGCGGAAGCGGAGGCGTATCCATCGGGTATCCGACGGCACGGAGCAGCTGCATGGAAGGCAACGCGGTTGCGGGTGCAGCTAAAAGCGCGGCAAGCCTGCGCTTCCATAAATCCGGAACTGCGGTTTCTTCGCCCTGGGCAAACAACCGCAGCACATCACTGAGCGAATACATAGCCTGCTGGGCAGAAATCGGCATCTCGTCCAACGTATCGGAAAGATCGTTCCAGCTGTCGAACACCTCGGTTTCCAGATCTGTAAGCAAATCGAGGGGCTGCAAAGCATTGCCCGACGGATCCGTTTTTGCGTAGCTTAAGTATAAATAATCTTTGGGGAGTGTCATCGCTCGTTTTAAATCCAGCCTGGCAAACAGAAGCCGGCTTTCCTCGGTCATTCCCAGAAAGGTTTGCGTGCCCGCTTGTGCCTGTGCCCGTTCGTCCTCCGTTAACAGGCTGTCCGTGCTGCGAGCCATGATTCCATCGTTCATTCCCATCAGAAAAACCGCATCCGCTTCGCCTGAAAGGGAATGCCCGAGGATTCCGGCATGCAGCATCCCAGCAGCAGGCGGAAGCGTTGCCAGGGATATGGCTGAAAACCCCGCTTCAAAACGCTCGGCCATATGCTTAAGCGGGATGCGCCTGCCGTTGGAAAGAAGGTACATCTGATCAAACAGTTCCATGAGCGCTTGCCAAATCTGGCTGTTCTGCCCTGCTCTTGCCAACAGGTTTTCTTTGAGAAGTGCTTCTTCTTCCCGTTTTAAAGTATCATACGCGTTCACGTCGGTCAGGAGATTCATAACGGCCTGCAGCGATTGCTTTGTATTTTTCGCTGCTATAATTGCTTCGCGGGCCTGCAATAAGGGCATGAACAGCTTCTTGCGCAGGGTTTCGCAGGCCTCCCGCTCTTCATCGGCGCCTTGGCGAAACGGAGAAAGCCAGCGTCCAAATTGGATGCCGTATTCCCGCGCGTAATTTTCCAGCCTGCAGGCTTCCTCAAATAGCAGCGGTGCGTATCCGGTTTTCATCATCGCATATACGTCGTCGCTGCGGAAGTTATCCGCCATGGCGCGCAGTGCCGCCAGCAGAAACTGCGGCAAACCGTGCGCAAGCGTCGGCAGTTTTTCGTCTTTATAATACGGAAGTCCGCTGCATTCCAACGCGGCGCCGACGGCGAACGGGTAACCGTTCTGATCGGGATACAGTACCAATATCCGCTCCAGATCCATCCCTTGCCCGTATAAGCGCATAATCTGCCGTGCGGCTGCCGTCGCTTCCTCAAAAGGCGAATGAAACTGGGATATCGTCACGCTGTTCTGCATGCCTTGAAAGCTGCGCAGCGGATGTGTGAACAGCACCTGATCCAGATGGGCGATCGCAGGCGCATGGGAAAGGCGTTCCGGGGTCAGCCTCTCCTCCGTTAAAGCCATACCGGCGTTCTCCAGCGCGGCGCGGAAACGGGCGACGCTCTGGCGCACCGGCAGATAAAGCTCCTGATCCGCCGCACCGCTGCTATCGCAGATCAAACCGACTGTCAGACTCTCACATGCTTTCGCAATGGCGCACAAGAGCATGATCATCGGCTCGGCCATTGCGTCAAAACCGTACGCAAACACGTGCTTGCCGCTTACAACCCCACTCTCGCCGACGTATTGGGTGGTAAAGAGGTTGAGGTCGTCGCCGTCCCCTATTTGATTATTCAGCGTCTTCTCATAGCCGTTATACAGGATGGCCAGATCCGAGAATTTTTCCTTACGCATTCCCGCCGGCAGCGTATCGGCATATCGTTTCAAAGCGTCCGGAGATAACCCGCCCCGCTTCATATCGGCGATAATGGCCGCCAATTTCTGTGCGAATCCACGTTTTGAGGCAGATGCCTTATAATACGTCAGTTCGCCTTCGCAGGTTTCCAAAGCAACGCTTACGGCCATATGCTGCCCGGCGGCAGATAACGGTGCGCGTGAATCGGTTCCCGTGGCCGTCAACACGCGATATTGCAAACGCGACGGCGATAGCACCTCAATGGAAAACAGGCCTTTCAGCGCCAGCTC
>CAYRPW010000348.1:0-2755 GCA_964426145.1 uncultured Oscillospiraceae bacterium | reverse complement strand
CTGCGGTAGGGCGCTTTCTCCCGTTCCTTCATGATCTCAAACACCGCGTTGCGTCCGACGTTCTTCACCGCGCCCATCCCGAACCGGATGCCTGCTCTCCCCTGCTCGTTTTGACCCACGGTAAAGCGCCAGCCGCTGTGGTTAACGTCCGGCGGCATCACGGGAATGGCGTGCGTGCGGCAATACTGCACGTACATGGCGATTTTGCCCGCGGAATCCATAACGCTGTTCATAATGGCGGCCATGAACTGCACGGGATAATGCCGTTTCAGCCAGCCCGTCTGCACGGCGATCATGGCGTAGGGGGCGGCGTGGTTTTTATTAAACGCGTAACTGGCAAACGACGCCATATCGTCGAAAATCTGCTCGGCGATTTTCTCGGGTATTCCGCGCCTGACGCAGCCGTCCACCAACACAGTTCCGTCCGGCCCGGTCATGCCGTGGACGAAGTATTCGCGCTCCTTCTCCATCACGTCGTGCTTCTTTTTGGACATGGCGCGGCGCATAAGGTCGCTGCGGCCCAGGGAATAGCCCGCCAGATCGCGCACGATCTGCATGACCTGCTCCTGATACACCATGCAGCCGTAGGTGACGTCCAAAATCGGCTTGAGTTTCGGCGTTTTGTAGTGCACGGAGGCCGGGTCCTTCTTCCCCGCCACGTACTGGGGGATGGAATCCATGGGGCCGGGGCGGTACAGCGATACCGCGGCGATGATATCCTCAAAGCACTCCGGTTTCATGCTCTGCAAAAACAGGCGCATACCGTCGGACTCCAGCTGGAACACGCCGTCGGTATCGCCCTGGGAGATCATTTCGTACACCGCGGGATCGTCCATGGGGATATCCTCGGGGCGCATAGAAACGCCGATCTCCTTCATTGAGTCCAGCGCGTCGCGGATGACGGTCAGCGTGCGCAGGCCGAGGAAATCCATCTTCAAAAGCCCAAGGTGCTCCAGCGTTCCCATGGGGTACTGGGTGGTGATGACGTCGTCGTTGCATTGCAGGGGCACGTATTCGGTCACGGGCTTGGCGGTGATCAGCACGCCCGCCGCATGCGTGCTTGCGTGGCGGGGCATGCCTTCCAGCGTCAGGCTCATTTCGATCAGGCGGGAAACTTCAACGTCGCGGTCGATCATCTCCTGCAGTTGCGGGCTGACGCTCATGGCTTTTTCCAGCGTCATGTCCAGCGAGAAGGGGATGGCTTTGGCCACGGCGTCCACCGCGGCGTAGCTCATGCCCAGCACACGGCCCACGTCGCGCACCACGGCCTTGGCCTTCATGGTGCCGAACGTGATGATCTGCGCCACGTGATCCGCGCCGTATTTGGCGGTGACGTAATCGATGACCTCCTGCCTGCGCTCATAGCAGAAGTCGATGTCGATATCGGGCATGGAGATGCGTTCCGGGTTTAAAAACCGCTCGAACAGCAGGTTATACTGCAGGGGGTCGAGCATGGTGATGTTCAGCGTGTAGGCCACGATACTGCCGGCGGCGCTGCCGCGCCCGGGCCCGACCATGATGCCGTTGCGTTTGGCGAAATCGATGAAATCCCACACGATCAGGAAATAGTCCACGTAGCCCATCTGGCGGATCAGGTTCAGCTCGTAGTGAAGGCGTTTGCGGGGTTCGCTCGCCTCATCGTCCGCTTGGGCCGGGTAGCGTTTTTTAAGGCCTTCCATGCACAGGCGGGTGAGCATGGCAAACGGCTCTTCCCCCGTGGTGATCGAATAGGTGGGCAGGTGGAGCGTTTTGAAATCGAAATCCATGCGGCAGCGCCGGGCGATCTCCGCCGCGTTGTCAATCGCCTCGGGCACGCCGGGAAACAGGTCGCGCATCTCCTGTTCGCTTTTCACGTACAGGTCTTCGGTTTCCATGCGCATACGGGTTTCGTCTTCCAGGGTTTTACCCGTCTGCACGCACATGAGCACTTCCTGGGCGGCGGCGTCCTTTTTGCTGAGGTAATGGCAGTCGTTGGTCGCAACCAGTGGGATGCCCGTTTCGCGGGAGAGCGCGATCAGATCCGGAATCACCTGTTTTTCCTCGGGAATGCCGTGATCCATGATTTCGATGTAATAATTGCCCTTGCCAAACATCTCCTGCATCATCAGCGCGTAGGCTTTGGCCTCGTCCCGCCTGCCCTGCAAAAGCAGCTTGGGCAGGTCGCCGCTGAGGCACGCGCTCAGGCAGATCAGCCCCTGGGCGTGCTGTTTGAGCAGCGTGTAATCGATCCGCGGGCGGTAATAGAAGCCCTCCGTAAACCCGGCGGACACCAGTTTGATGAGGTTCTGGTAGCCCAAATTGTTCTCGCACAGCAAAATCAGGTGGCTGTATTCGCGGCTGATATGGGTTTTGTCAAACCGGTCGGGGCAAATGTAGGCTTCCACGCCGATCACGGGCTGGATGCCCTCCGCCATGCAGGCCGAATAGAAATCCACCGCGCCGTACATCACGCCGTGATCGGTGATGGCGCAGTGGGTTTGCCCAAGTTCCTTCAAGCGCTTCATCAGCGGCTTGATGGAACAGGCGCCGTCCAGCAGGCTGTATTCGCTGTGCAGGTGCAGGTGGGCAAAAGCCATACGTACCTCCGTAAGTTCTTTTCTTCAGTATACTTCAATCGCAGGGTACGATCAAGGCGAACACCCGAAGGCATCTATAAAATGTGTCCGCCGGCGGTCAATTTGGCCGTTGACATCCATATGTGGCGCTGATACAATGATCGGTAACATATAGACAGAAAGGGTGAGCGAATATGCTG
>CAYRPW010000347.1:0-2768 GCA_964426145.1 uncultured Oscillospiraceae bacterium | reverse complement strand
TAATTATAACTTTTCGTTCAGGTGGATTCTTTATAAATAAAACCCCTTCCATTGTCATTCTCAATGTTCTGTTATTTTTATTTACGCGTATAAAATTAAGTATTTCCAATGCATACAATGATTTTCTAAATGTAGATTTACTAAAATCACTACTATCTATAGGTTTTTTTTGATTAATAGCTTCATATATGTGCTCAAGAATCCTTAGCGTTGCACTAAATTGAATGATAGGAATATTAAAAGATTTCCCTCTTGTAACCATTTTTCCAGAAATCCACTCATTTGGGTCATAAGAGTTTAAATTTTTATTTTGTGAATTATAAATTGCTAATTTTGAATAATCCATCCATTTGGCCATCATTCTTGCATATAGAGACCAAGTTTGTTCATTTGCTGAAATAAAAGGAGTATATTCAGGTAATTCGTAAGGTGGGCATACTTGCCCACGCGGAATAAAATTATTATATTTATCCGCGCAGGGTTATGAGAAAGCGCGGAACAGGCTGAACAACTTGCTTGGGATCGGCGATTAACGGATAACTTCGGTTGTACCCATGTGCGTTTTACTGTGAACCGGCCGGCGCGTTTCCCGCGTTCCGGCCGGTTTTCCATGCCGTGCAGCCGTTTTTCTGGTATAATGAAAGCCGAACTTCCGGCCGCGCGGCCGGAGCGTATCGGGATATACAGTAAAGCCGCAATCCATGTGGAGAGAGGTTGTGCCATGCGGGTCGCCCAGATTAACGTCACTTCGGAGCTATCCACGGGGAAAATCGCCCTGGCCATCTGCGAAACGTTGCAGAACAGCGGCCACGCGGCGCTTTTGTGCTACTCCCGCGGCGGCGTCCCCGAGAACGTTCCCGGCTACCGGATCGGCAGCCGGTTGGATACATTGATTCACGCGGGGCTTGCGCGCTTTTTGGACTGCGCGGGGTTTATGTCCCGCGGGGCGACGAAAAAGCTTGTGCGCCAGCTGAAGCTTTACAAGCCGGACCTCGTGCACCTGCACAACCTGCACGGGTATTACCTGCACCTGCCGATCCTGATGGAGTATCTGCGGGACGCGGGCATCCCCGTGGTGTGGACGCTGCACGATTGCTGGCCGTTTACCGGGCACTGCGCGCATTACAGCATGGCGCGGTGCGAGCGCTTCCGCACGGGCTGCCACCACTGCCCCAACAAAAGGCAGTATCCGGCAAGCGTTCTGCTGGACCGTTCCCGCCAGAACTGGATAAAAAAGCGCGAGCTCATCACCGCGCTGCCCGATCTTACGCTTTGCGCGCCTTCCCAATGGCTGGCGGGGGAAGCGCGGAAGTCCTTCCTGAGCGGGTATCCGGTGCGCGCGCTTCCCAGCGGGATTGATCTTTCCGTGTTCCGCCCCGCCGGGGAAGAGGCCGTGCAGACCGTCATCGACCGTTACCGGCTTGCCCGCCACGGCAGCAAACCCATCCTTCTGAGCGCCGCCAGCGCGTGGCGCGCCGCCAAGGGCATTAACGACCTCATCGATCTGCAGGCGCTTTTGAATGACGAAGCGGTGATCGTGGTGGTTGGGCTTACGGCCAGACAGCTGGAAATTCTCCCGCCGGGGATGATCGGCCTGCCGCTGATCCACGGCGCGGACACCCTGCGCGCCCTGTATACCGCGGCCGACCTGTACCTGAGCCTGAGCTACGAGGAAAGCCAGGGGCTGACGCTTTTGGAAGCGCTTGCCTGCGGCACGCAGGTGCTGTGCTACAACCAAACCGCGCTGCCTGAAATCGTAACCGCGGAAACCGGCGCGGTTGTGCCCGCGGGCGACGTTCGGGCCGTAGCCGAGGCCTGCCGCAGGCTGCTGCTGGACCCTAAAGCCCCCGAAGCCTGCCAGGCGCGCGCCTTCGCGTTCGACCGCGACCGGCAGTTTGCCGAATATGTGCGGCTGTACGAGGAGCTTTGCATGGACGGCCCTCCCGTGCAGCCCGAAACGGATTGAAAGCAGGAACACCGCATGGCCAGATGGGATCCGTGGCGAGGCTGCCGCAGGGTGAGCGAGGGCTGCCTGCACTGCTATATTCATAAGGGCGATCAAAAACGCGGCGTGGATACCGCCGCCATTACGAAAACCGAAACATTCGACGCGCCGGTGCAAAGGCTTAAGTCCGGCGCGTACAAAATGAAGCCGGGGCAGCTTGTGTACCTGTGCTTCGCCGCCGATTTTCTCATCGAAGACGCCGACCCCTGGCGCGAAGCGTGCTGGCGTATAATGGCGGAGCGCCGCGACCTGCATTTTCTGTTCCTCACCAAGCGTATCGAGCGGTTTTTGGACTGCGTTCCCGCCGATTGGGGAACGGGATACGAAAACGTGACCGTGGGCTGCACGGCGGAGAACCAGGCGCGCGCGGACGAGCGGCTTTCCCTGTTCAAAACCCTGCCTATCCGGCATAAGAACATCATCCTCCAGCCGATGCTTACGGATATGAACATCGCGCCGTACCTGACGTCGGATATCGAGCTGGTGGTGGTGGGCGGCGAAAGCGATAAGGATGCGCGGGAGCTTGATTTCAGCTGGGTGCTCAACGTGCGCAGCCAGTGCGCGGCGCAGGGCGTGCGGTTTCAGTTCCGCCAGTGCGGCACGCATTTCCGCAAGGACGGGAAGCTCTACACCCTGCCGGTGCGTTCCCTTTGCAGCCAGGCCAAAAAGGCGGGCATCGACCTGTTGTAAAACCCGCGGCGCGGGATAAACTTCGCAATCGCGGTCAAGAACGCGTTCCCTTTCCCGTGGTACGCTTTCTCGG
>CAYRPW010000346.1:0-2781 GCA_964426145.1 uncultured Oscillospiraceae bacterium | reverse complement strand
AACCCTCGCCGCCAAGCGCGCCTTCCGCGGGCAGCCCTTCCCCCGTAAGCGTAAGCGATACGGCAAGGTCGCCTTCGTTGGTGACGGAGGCGGTAGCGGAGATGTTGTTGGCGTCCCCGGTGTTTTCCCTGCGGTAATCAAACGCAAGCTCGTAATTAAGCGGCACGGGAAGCCGGAGGCTTAGCTCGGTTACGCCGCCGGAAACGGTTTTGCGGAACACCTCGGTTTGCCCGACGGTGCAGGAAATGCTTTCGCCCGTTTCCACAACGGTCATGCCGTTTTGCTCCGGGTCCAGCACGTCCAGCACGGCTTCGAGGTTGGACAGCGTATCGGTCATGATTTCGGACGCGTAAAGCGCCGCAAGCAGCGTGTCGAAATAGTAGTAGACGCGGTAATACCCGTCGTCGTCGGTGGTGACGTAATCCAGCCCCTCGCACAGCTCGTACAGACGTTCATAGGGAATGACGTAGGTAAGGCTTTCCGCGGCGTCCGCTTCCGGACCAGCCTCCCCATCGGGGGCGGCTTCCGCATCCAGGGCGGAATCCGTTTCCAGGCCGGCCGCCGCTTCTTCCCGCGCTTCGGCGATCATCTCGGATACGGGGGTATAGTAGCTCTCGGCCAGATAGTACGTGGCGTTGGGATAGAGGAACAGCGCCAGATACTGCGTGGGAAGCTCCGTAAAGTAATAGGGCTTCAGCATGAAATCGAAAAAGTTATGCATCTGGAAATGCAGGGTATCGTTCATGAACATGGGGCTGATGAAATACCGGTAGCTGTGGTAGCCGTCGTACACGAAGGGGATGGTATCCTCCCCGTCCAGCTGCAATGCGCCGTTCATATACACGCGGCTGGTGGGCGTGAGGAACGCCTGCCCGTCCAGGCTGCCGCGCAGGGTGAGCCGGGAGAGAAAGGTTTCCCAATCCTTCCAGTGCGCACCGCCCTGCGGAAACCCGTCGGCATGCAGCCCGACGCCCAGTGTGAAGTCCACATGCACAGCGTCTTCCCGGGACAGGTAAGTGTCCGCGGCGGCAACAGCGGGCAGCAGCAGGGCGAGAAGCAGCGCAAAAACGCGCAAGGCCAGCGTTCTCATAACGGAGATCCTCCTTACGGGCTGGGGATATGCAAATTATACCACAGGAAGACGGCGGATGCAGCGTTTGTTACGTTCTCAGCCGTTTTTTGAGCGGCTCTGCGCGCGCGCCCGCTGTTCGTGCGCCAGTTCCCGCTTGCGCATGCGCAAGTTTTCCGGCGTAACTTCCAACAGCTCGTCGTCGGCGATGAACTCCAGGCATTCTTCCAGCGTCATCGGGTGCACGGTGACCAGACGGAGGCTGTCCTCGCTGGCGGAAGCGTTGCGCATGTTGGTGACGTGCTTTTGCTTGCACACGTTGACGATCAAATCTTCCGGGCGCGCGTTCTGCCCGCAGATCATGCCCTTATACACCTTGGTTTGCGGCGTGATGAACAGCGTGCCGCGCTCCTGCGCGCCGAACAGGCCGTAAGCCGTGGCCTCACCCGTTTCAAAGCAGACCATCGCGCCCATGGAACGGTGCGGAATTTCGCCCTTGGACGGCTCGTATCCCTCGAACACGGCGGACATGATGCCCTCGCCGCGCGTATCGGTCATAAACTCGCTGCGGTAGCCGAACAGCCCGCGCGACGGCACCAGAAACTCAAGCCGCACCCGGTTTAAGCCGTGCATGCTTTTGAGCACGCCGCGGCGGCGGCCGATTTTCTCAATCACCGCGCCGGCATGGGCCTGGGGCACGTCGGCCACCATGCGCTCGATGGGCTCGCAGGTTTCGCCGTCGATTTCCTTGTAAATCACCTGCGGCTTGCTCACTTGAAACTCGTAGCCCTGCCGCCGCATGGTTTCGATGAGGATGGACAGGTGCAGTTCCCCGCGGCCGCGCACTTCGAAGGCCTCGGGGCTGTCGGTATCGCCGACGCGGAGGCTGACGTCGGTCTGCAGCTCCTTGTACAGCCGCGCCCTGAGCTGGCGGCTGGTGACGAACTTGCCCTCGCGGCCCGCGTAGGGGCTGTTGTTGACGGAAAACGTCATGATGACCGTAGGCTCGGTGATGCTGACGAAGGGAAGCGCCTCCACCGCGGAGGCGTTGCACACGGTATCGCCCACGGAAAGATCCTCCAGGCCGGAAAGCGCAACGATGTCGCCCATGGAGGCGCTTTCGGCGGGCAGGCGCTTGAGGCCGTCGAAGGTGAAAAGGCTGGTCAGCCGCAGCGGCTGGCTTTGCATGCCGGAATCGTAATTGGTTTTGATCACGGTCTCGCCCACGTTGAGCGTGCCGCGCTGGATGCGGCCGATGCCGATGCGGCCCACGTAATCGTTATAGTCGATGGTGGAGATCAGCACCTGCGCGGGGCCTTCCAGTTCTCCCACGGGGGCAGGGATATGCTCCACGATGGTTTCAAAGAGCACCTTCAAATCCTTGTCGGGCTGTTCCGGGTCCAGCGACGCGGTGCCCGCGCGCGCGGATGCGTACACGATGGGGCGGTCCAGCAGGCTTTCGTCCGCGCCCAGGTCGATAAACAGATCCAGCACCTCGTCCACCACCTCTTCGCAGCGGGCGTCGGCGCGGTCGATCTTGTTGATGACGACGATCACGGGGAGTTTCAGGGCCATGGCCTTGCGAAGCACGAAGCGCGTCTGCGGCATGGGGCCTTCGAAGCTGTCCACCAGCAGCAGCACGCCGTCCACCATCTTGAGCACGCGCTCCACCTCGCCGCCGAAATCGGCGTGGCCCGGCGTATCCACGATGT
>CAYRPW010000345.1:0-2797 GCA_964426145.1 uncultured Oscillospiraceae bacterium | reverse complement strand
GCTCGGCCCGCCCGTTTACGCCGTGCGCTTCGTTTACGCGTCGGTGTTGCGCTCGGCGAAGGCGCGTTCCATTTCGCGCTGCGCGTCGCGCTGCTGTTCGCTTGCGCGTTTGTCGTGCAGCTGCTTGCCTTTGCACAGGCCAAGCTCCAGTTTCACCAGGCCGTCTTTCAAGTACACCATCAGCGGGATCAGCGCGTAGCCCTTGCGGCTGACCAGGCCTTCCAGCCTGCGGATCTCGCTTTTGTGCATGAGAAGCTTCTTGGGGCGAAGCGGATCGGCATTGAAGATGTTGCCCTGCTTGTAGGGGCTGATGTGCATGCCCTCGGCAAACAGCTCCCCCTGCCGCACCAGACAAAAGCTTTCCTTCAGGTTAACCCGCCCGTCGCGTACGCTTTTCACTTCTGTGCCGCGCAGACTCATCCCACATTCATAACGGTCTTCCACAAAATATTCGTGAAAGGCTTTCTTGTTGTGGGCGATGGGCTTAATGCCTTTCTGCCGTGGCACAAAGCGACCTCCCCCGGTTTACGTTTGCGTGTTCATGCAATCTTAACACGCATCTCATTATACCATAATTCATGGCGGTTGCAAAGATACAACCCTTACCTTATAATAAGTTGACGCCTTATAAGGAGGTACGCTTATGTCGCTTGAATCGATCCGCGTGATGGCCCAAAGCGCGCGGCGCGCGGGGTTATTGCTTTCCGCCGCCACACTGCAGCGGCGCAACGAGGCCCTGCTTGCCATTGCGCAAGCGCTGAACGCGCACCGGGCGGAAATATTTGAAGCCAACGAACTGGATCTGCAGGCCGCAGCGGAAGAAAAGCTGTCCGCGCCGCTGCTTGCCCGCCTGCGTTTTGACGAGGCCAAACTGCAGCGCGTCTGCGAAGGGCTTGCCGCGCTTGCGGAGCTTAGCGACCCGCTGGGGCGCGTGCAATACGCCATGGAGCTGGCCGAGAACCTGAAGCTCTACCGCACGTCCTGCGCCATCGGCGTGATCGGCGTGATTTTTGAAAGCCGCCCGGACGCGCTGGTGCAGATTTCCTCGCTGTGCCTGAAATCCGGAAACGCGGTGCTGTTAAAGGGCGGGCGTGAAGCCGCGCACACCAACCAGGCGCTGTATACCGCCATTCTGGAAGGCACGCGCACCGCGGGCATCCCGGACGGCTGGTGCCACCTGCTGCAAACCCGGGAGGACGTCAACGCCATGCTAAAGCAGGACGACTGCCTGGATCTGATCATCCCGCGCGGCTCCAAGGAGTTCGTGCGCCATATTATGGATAATTCCCGCATCCCCGTGCTGGGCCATGCCGACGGCGTTTGCCACGTTTACGTGGACGCGAAGGCCGATATGGACACGGCGCTGAAGGTGACGCTGGATTCCAAGGCCTACCGCTTCTCCGTTTGCAACGCCGCCGAAACGCTTCTGGTACACCGGGCCGTTGCCAAGGATTTTCTGCCCGTTGCGGCCGTGGCGCTGAAAGTGAAGAACGTGGAGATCCGCGGCGACGAAACGGCGTTCGACCTGATTGAGTGCAAGCGCGCCGCCGAGGCGGACTGGAGCGCCGAATACCTGGACGCCATCCTTGCCGTGAAGGTGGTGGACAGCCTGACTGAGGCGATTGACCACATCAACCGCTACGGCTCCGGCCACACCGACTGCATCGTATCCAAGGACGCCGAAGCCGTTGAGCGCTTTATGGCGATGGTGGACAGCGCGGACGTGTTTGCCAACTGCTCCACCCAGCTTGCGGACGGGTTTATGTTCGGGCTGGGCGCGGAGGTGGGCATCGCTACCGGCAAGCTGCACGCCCGCGGCCCCATGGGGGTGGAAGGGCTTTGCACCTACAAGTACAAACTTTACGGCAAGGGGCACACCCTGGCCGATATCAACGACGGCAAGACGCCGTTAATCCACCGGAAACTGGACGCGGAGGAGTGAAGAAGGATTGGATCACATCATCGAGGTTGAACACCTAAGCAAATCCTACGGCAGCGTGCAGGCCGTCAAAGACATCAGCTTTTTCGTGGAAAAGGGAAAGCTGTTCGCCTTTCTGGGGCCCAACGGCGCGGGGAAAAGCACCACCATCAACATGATCTGCACGTTTCTGAAGCCCAACGCGGGCACCGTGCGCGTGAACGGGTTCACCCTGGGCAAGGATGACGACGCCATCCGCCAGTCCATCGGCGTTGTGTTTCAGGACGGGCTTCTGGACAATCTCCTGACCGTGGAGGAAAACCTGTACGTGCGCGGTTCGCTGTACGGGCTGACCGGCAAGGCGCTGAAAACCGCCGTGGAACAGGCGATCGCCGCCGTAAGCATTGAAACCTTCGCAGGCAGGCGTTACGGCAAGCTTTCCGGCGGGCAGCGCCGGCGTTCGGACATCGCCCGCGCGCTGGTTACCCGCCCGCAGATTTTGTTTCTGGACGAGCCCACCACGGGGCTGGATCCGCACACGCGCCGCGCGGTGTGGGATACGATTTTAAACCTCCAGAAGACCTCCGGCATGACCGTGTTCCTGACCACGCACTACATGGAAGAGGCCGACGGCGCCGATTACGTGATCGTGATCGACGACGGAACCATCGCCGCCAAGGGCACGCCCACCGCGCTGTGCGAGAAATACGCGCAGGATAAGCTGTACCTGCGCGGCGCGGACATGGACAAGGTCAAGGAATTCCTGAACGGCAAAACCGTAAGCTATTCGCAGGTGGCCGACAACCTGATCGTGCCCATCCGCGATACGTTCGAAGCGCTGCCGCTGGTGGAGGGCTGCCGCGAACACCTGAAAGGGTT
>CAYRPW010000344.1:0-2804 GCA_964426145.1 uncultured Oscillospiraceae bacterium | reverse complement strand
GTGGGGCAGCCAGATCCGCAGTTACGTATTCCAGCCCTATACCATGGTCAAGGATCACCGCACGAATTTTGAAAGCGGCAACGTGGACGACGTGATGGACGGCAACCTCTCCGGCTTCATTACCGCGTATTTGAAGAAGATCTAGAAAACGGGCCGCTCACGGCGTACCGCAGCCCCGCTTGCAGGAGGCGCACATGGAACCGTATGCGAATACCGGCCGAGCCGCGGCACGGCGCGGGCCGCGGGTGAACGCCCTGGGCGCGCTGATATCGTTCGCGCTGGGGCTGTGCCTTTGCGTGCTTTCGATGGCATACGCCGTGGGCCTGCACGTTACGGATGTGGATCAATTCCGCCGGGCGGCGGATGAAGCGCTTGTGCAGACCGGGGTTTTAACCGCGCAGGACGCGGAGCGTTTCGCGCAGGAGACCATCGGCTACTTAACCGGCAGGCGGGCCGCCTGGCTTTCCGCGGTTACGGTGGACGGGCAGGCGGTGCCGGTGCCCGAAGCGTTTGCCGTGCACATGGCGCAGGTGCGGCGCTGGGTGACGGCGTTCCGCTTCGTGCTGCCGCTGTTGATTTTGAATATCGTGCTGCTGATCTTCCTCACGCTGGTCGGCGCGATGGCGCTGAAAACGCGCATGTTCGCGGCGCGCAGCTATTTGCTGGGCGCGTTCATTCCCTTGCTGCTGGCGGGCGCGGGCTTTGCGTGGGCGGCGCTCGATTTTGCAAGCTTCTGGGACGTGCTGCACCAGGCGCTGATCCCCGGCGGCATCTTCGCCGCGGGGGAAACCGTGATGCAGCTGTTCCCGCTCACGCTGTTTGCGGGGTACACCGCGCCCATCGCCCTTACGTTTGCCTATTGCCTGGTGCTCGTTGCCCTGCTGCCCGCCCTGCTGCTGTTCGTCGACCGGCAGGCCCGCAGGCGGCGCATGGAGCGCGAGCGGCAAGCCCCCTACCAACCGATGGAGTACCGTTAGAAAATGCGGATATTAGCGCTGGAAACCAGCTGTGACGAAACGGCCGCCGCCGTTGTGGAAAACGGGCGGCGGATTTTATCAAACGTCATTTTTTCCCAGATGGACATCCATGCCCCCTACGGCGGCGTGGTGCCCGAAATTGCCAGCCGCGCGCATGTGGAAGCCTGCGACCGCGTGGTGGACCAGGCGTTGCGGGATGCGGGGATGACGCTTGCAGACGCCGATGCGCTGGCGGTTACCGCCGGGCCGGGGCTGGTGGGCGCGCTCTTGATCGGCGTCAACTGCATGAAGGGGCTTTCCTACGCCGCGGGCAAGCCGCTGATCCCGGTCAACCATATCGAAGGCCACGTCAGCGCCAATTTCCTGTCGCACCCGGCGCTTACACCCCCGTTTCTCTGCCTGGTGGTCAGCGGCGGGCACAGCCACCTGGTGACCGTGAACGATTACGGCAGCTATACGCTTCTGGGCCAGACCGCGGATGACGCGGCGGGCGAAGCGTTTGATAAGGGCGCGCGTGTGCTTGGCCTTCCCTACCCCGGCGGGCCGCACCTAAGCAGGCTGGCCGAGAGCGGCGACCCGAACTTCCTGAAGCTCCCGCGCCCCAAAACCGAAGGCCGGTACGATTTCAGCTTTTCGGGGCTGAAGACCGCGTTCATCAACGCGGTGCACAATCTGGAACAGAAGGGAGCGCCGCTGCCCCTTTCCGATCTGGCTGCTTCGTACCAGCAGGCGATCGTGGACAGCCTTTGTGAGAAAACCATGCTCGCCGCGAAAGAAACAGGGCAGCAAACCCTGTGCCTTGCGGGCGGCGTAAGCGCAAACGGGCAGCTTCGGCGGCAGATGGCCGCGCAGGCGGAGGCGCTTGGCATCACGCTGTGCCTGCCCGCGGTGGAGCTTTGCACCGATAACGCCGCGATGATCGCATCCGCCGCCTATTACCGGCGGGGGCAGACCGCGGACCTGACCCTGAACGCCGCGCCCGGGCTCAGGCTTTTGTAGCTGGGGCTTGGTTTCGTGCGCCGGTTGCCGATTGACGCGGTATCGCTGCAATGGTACAATACGAGAAAACTAGTATCTCCGCGGGGGATTGCGGTATGGAAAGAGGAGAAGCATGAACATAACCGAACGCTTCGCGCGCGAAACGGCGAGGGATTATGCGCTGAGGATGCTCAAGCGCAATATTGCGTCCATGGAGCTGGAGCCCGGCGCGATGCTCAGCGAGAACGAGCTGTCCGCCGCGATGGGCTTAAGCCGCACGCCGGTGCGCGAAGCGCTGATCGAGCTTTCCAAAATCCGCATCGTGGAGATTTTGCCCCAGCGGGGCAGCCGCATTTCGCTGATCGACTACGGCTTTGTGGAAGAAAGCCGGTTCATGCGCATGGTGCTGGAAAAGGCGATTTTCGAGCTTGCCTGCGACATGGCCCCGGAACTGGATTTTTCCGTCGCCCAGGCCAACGTGAAACTGCAGCAGTTCTACTTTGACAACCAGCTCTACGAAAAGCTCATGGAGCTGGACGACGCGTTTCACCGCGAGTTTTTCCGCCTGACGAACAAGATGCAAAGCTATCACATGCTGGAGAGCATGACTTTGCATTTCGACCGCGTGCGCAACTTAAGCCTTTTTGCTGTCAAGGAAATCAAGATCGTGGAAGACCACCAGCGCCTGCTTGCCGCCGTGGAGGCGGGCGACAAGGAACAGGTGTCCCAGCTGATCATGAAGCACCTCAGCCGCTACAAGGTGGACAAAGACGAAATCTACTCCAAGTACCACGAGTATTTTACGAAATAGGACAGACAGAAAAAGAGCGCCGGATCGCAGGATCGCGG
>CAYRPW010000343.1:0-2813 GCA_964426145.1 uncultured Oscillospiraceae bacterium | reverse complement strand
TGTCGGAACGGCTCATTTCTTATCCCCGCTTTCCTTCTTCCAGCTCATCTTGGCGCGCAGTTCCGCGCCGGTTTTCTCAAGCAGTGTGTTCTGCGCCGCAAGCCGCATGGCGTTGAACGACGGCCGCTTGGCCTGGTTTTCCAAAATCCAGTTGCGGGCAAAGGTGCCGTCCTGAATCTCGTCGAGGATTTTCTTCATTTCCTTCTTGGTATCGTCGGTGATAATCCGCTTGCCGGTTACATAATCGCCGTACTCGGCGGTATCGGAAATGGAATAGCGCATGAAGTTCATGCCGCCGGCGATGACCAGGTCAATGATGAGCTTCATCTCGTGCACGCATTCGAAATACGCGCTCTCCGGCTGATAACCCGCCGCGACCAGCGTATCGAAGCCCGCTTTCATCAGCGCCGTAACGCCGCCGCAAAGCACCGCCTGCTCGCCGAACAGATCGGTTTCGGTTTCCTCGCGGAAGGTGGTTTCCAGCACGCCCGCGCGCGCGCCGCCGATGCCCGCCGCATAGGCAAGCGCCACTTCCTTGGCTACGCCGCTGGCATCCTGATGCACGGCGATCAGGCAGGGAACGCCCTTGCCTTCCAGATACTGCGAACGCACCGTATGGCCGGGGCCCTTGGGGGCGATCATGATAACGGATACGTTTTCCGGAACGGTAATCTGGCCGAAATGGATATTGAACCCGTGCGCGAACGCAAGCGTTTTGCCCGCTTTCAGGTTGGGCGCGATATCCTTCTGATAGAGCGCGGCCTGTTTTTCATCGTTGACGAGAATCATGATCACATCGGCAGCGGCAACCGCGTCGCCCGTCACCATCACTTGCAGGCCGTCTGCCTGCGCCTTCGCCGCGGACTTGGAGCCTTCGTACAAACCGACTACAACGTCAAACCCGCTGTCGCGCAGGTTCTGGGCATGCGCGTGGCCCTGGCTGCCATAACCGATCACAGCGATTTTCTTTCCCTTGAGAAATTCCGATTTGCAGTCCTGTTCATAGTACATCTTAGCCATGTGATTTTTCCCCCTCATTCTGTTTGAGCATATATTCACCGCGGCCGATCGCCGTAATGCCGGTCCGACAGGTTTCGATGATCTCGAAAGGTTCCAGGAAGGTAATGAAAGCGTCCAGCTTATCGGTATCGCCGGTCAGTTCCATGGTGACGGTGGTGGGAGTCAGATCGCACACCTTAGCCCGGAACACGTTCGCGCCTTCCAGCACCAGGCTTCGCGTATCGCTTCCCGCGCTGACTTTGATCAGCATCAGTTCGCGGCAGACCGTTTTTTCAAGCTCCATGCATTCCACGGTTTTCACGTCGTGAAGCTTTCTGAGCTGCTGCACCAGCTGGGTGCGCACGTATTCGTCCCCCGTGGCCTGGATGGTGATGCGGGAGAACAGCGGGTTTTGCGTTTCCCCGACGGACAGGCTTTCGATGTTGAAACCCCGCCTGGCAAACAGCCCCGACACCCGCGTGAGGACGCCCGATTCGTTGTTGACAAGCAGCGCAAGCACCAGATTTTTCATGCCGTTACCCCCTTACGATCATATCGTTGATGGTGCCGTTGGGCGGGATCATGGGAAACACCATTTCGTCGCGGCCGATCAGAATATCCACCACCACCGGCCCGTCAACCGCGACGGCTTCGTTGAGCACATTGTCAAGCTCCGCAAGCGAGGTCACGCGCAGCCCCTTCGCGCCGAAGGCTTCCGCAAGCTTCACGTAATCGGTTTTGCGGTCAAGCGTGGTTTGCGAATACCGCTGCTGATAAAACATCGTCTGCCACTGCCGCACCATGCCCAAAACGCCGTTGTTGAGCACGAGCACGATCAGGGGCAGACGATTGGTCACCGCCGTCGCCAGTTCGTTCATATTCATATGGAAGCTGCCGTCGCTGGTCACCAGCACCGTTTTTTTGCCGGTCCCCATGCACGCGCCGATGGCCGCACCCATGCCGAAGCCCATCGTGCCCAGGCCGCCGGACGTGATGAAGGTGCGTTCCGCTTCGAAGGGGTAGAATTGCGCCGTCCACATCTGGTGCTGGCCCACGTCGGTCGCCACGGGGCTGTCCACGGGAATGCGCCTGGCAATGCCCGTCAGCACGGCATACGGGTTGAGCGTGCTCTGGTTCATCATCACTTCGTTGTCCGGCGATTCCTTTAACGCCTTTGCCTCTTCCATCCACTGCGGATCGCTTTTGGGCAGGGCCATTGCGTTGAGCGCGGTAAGCGCCTGCTTCACGTCCGCGACCATGGACACGTAAGCCGGAATATTCTTGCCGATCTCGGCGGGATCGATATCGATATGCAGCACCTTGCGGTCTTTGGAAAATTCGCTCTTCCTGCCCGTTGCGCGGTCAGAAAAGCGCGCGCCCACGGCGATGATCAGGTCGGAGCGGCCCATGACCTTGGTGGACGCATAGCGTCCGTGCATGCCGCACATCCCCAGCATCTGCGGGTGCGAGTGCGGCACGGCGGACAGCCCCATCATGCTGGCGCCGATGGGCGCGCCCAGCGTTTCCGCAAACCGGATCAGCTCCTGCCCCGCGTTGGTGCTCACCACGCCGCCGCCCACATACAGAAACGGGCGCTTGGACGCCTTGATCAGCGCCGCCGCCTCCTCCAGCATCTTTGCAGACGGTGCGAGCGGATGATCCGCCTTTGGTTCGGCTTTATGATACTCGCACTTGGCAAGCTGGATATCCTTGGGGATGTCGATCAGCACGGGGCCTTTTCTGCCGGTGGATGCCAGCACAAACGCCTCGCGCACGATGTCTGCCAGCCTGGTCACGTCTTTGACCATGTAGTT
>CAYRPW010000342.1:0-2814 GCA_964426145.1 uncultured Oscillospiraceae bacterium | reverse complement strand
ACGATATCGGTGGTATGATCTGTGATCACGAAGCTGCGGGCATGGCTGAAGCTGAGCGTGAAGTACCCCGTAGCCTATCTGGAGGCGTTTTTGCAGCTCACCCGCGGCGCGTGGTTTGCAGATGATCTATCGCACACCAAGATCGATTACTGGCTTTCCTACACCGGGTATCTGGAAACCGTACAGAAATACACAGAGCCGGACTTCCCCATCGCCTACCGCACGTTTTTGCCCGCGCTGCGGACGTTTTTGGAAGACGCGTTCATGGAGAACCGGTATTTGCAGGTTCCGGGGCTTCCCTACGTATTTGCGCTTGCGGTGCAGACGTGGATCACGGTGACCGCTTTCCTCTACGCGGCCTACCACCGCCGCACGCACGCCCTGCGGTTTTTGCTGTTTGCCCTGTGCGCGCTGCTTCCCGTGTTTTTGCTGCCGTGCATGATCAGCCGGTATTTTCTGCCCCTGTTCCTGCTCAACCCCCTGGGCCTTCTGGCCCTGACCACCCGGAAGGAGAACGCCGCCTGATGAAACGCCTGCTGACCCTGGCGCTGGCAGCGCTTCTGTGCATCCAGCCGTGCGCCGCTTTCGCTCTGACCGGGGAGGAGCTGGATCAGCAGGCGGACAGCATTTTCAGCAAGAGCCGCACCATCGGCGGCGCGCTGGTGGTTACGCGGGGCGGCGAAATCGTGTACGAACGCTACTACGGCTACCGCAACAAGGCAAACCTGATCCCGGTGACGGAGGACACGTATTTCCGCATCGCATCGGTCACCAAAATGGTTTCGGGTATCGGGCTGTTGCAGCTCGTGGAGCAGGGCCGGGCGGCGCTGGATGAAGACATCGGCACGTACTTCGGCTACGAGATCCGCAACACCTACTACCCGGACGTTCCCCTCACGCTGCGCCAGCTGATGAGCCACACCGCGACGTTAAGCATCGCGGGCGGCTTCGGCAGCGAAATGCCGCTGTACGAGATGCTCTCCGCAGCCGTGCGCCGCCGCGCCAACTACACCGACAACGCCCCCGGCAGCGTATACGCATATTCCAACTTCGGCGCGGGCGTAGCCGGAGCCGTGCTGGAGGCCGTTACGGGCATGAGCGTGAACCGTTATATGCAGGAAAACGTGTTCGGCCCCCTGGAGATCGACGCGGCGTACGACGCGGCAGCGCTTCTAGATCCGGAACAGATAACAAACCTCTACCATGCCGACGGTTCCCTGTACCGCAGCGTGCCCAGCTTGCTGAAAGAAACATACGACGACCGCGCCGACCCCGAAAACCACTACCGCACAACGGTCGGCAGCCTCTGGATCCGCGCGGACGACCTTGCGATACTTGCCATGGCTCTGTGCGGAAACGGCGAGGCGAACGGCGTGCAGCTGCTGACGGAAGAAAGCCTTGCGGCGATGCGCGCCGACCAGGCCGCCCTCGGGGCGAGTGTGACGGGCGACAGCCCTTACGGCCTGTTTTTGCAGCGGGAGGAAACCCTTGTGAACGGACAGGTGTTTTACGGCCATCAGGGGCTGCTTTCCGGGGTGCTGTGCAACGTGTATTTCGACCCGGAAACGCAGTTTTGCTTCGTGCTTTTGACTAACGGCTGCAACAACGTGCTGCAAAACCACGTGGGCGTGCTTACCCGCCGCATGTTTACGTTCGCGTACGAAAACTTCGCGGCGGACGCGGATAGCACGCCGTAATATACAAAGTCAAACGTGCGAATAGGGACTATACGAAAAATCCCGCCGTACGGCGGGATTTTCGTGTTGAGCTGGATTTATGGGTTATGCTTCAGCCTTCCACAGCCCATGCAGATTGCAGTACTCGTACGCGGCAACGGGTTTGTCACCCTCCACGAGCATGAACACGGCTTCGGGCTGATCGCCGGGTTTCAGGCATTTGCGCTGGCCGCCGCGCTCGGTTTGCAGATAGACCCACTGAATGTGGTGCTCCTCCAGCATCGGGTGAGGCACGGAGCCGACTTTCACCGTTACCTTGCTGCCGCTTACCTCCAGCACGGGGACGTGCTTTTCCTTGGACGCGTCCACGGTATTGGCAACAAGCTCGGTCATCTCTTCGCCGCAGCAGACCATTTTCACCCCGGAATAGTGCAGCGTGCCGACCAGGTTCCCGCAGTGTTTACAGATAAAGAAATGTACCGGACACATGGCGTTTCCCTCCTGTCAGTTGGTTGTATTGTTACATTGACTATCTAGATTATACACGGGTTGACACAGGATTGAAACCGGTTATATGTAAATTGCAGGAAAAGGGAACGGCGGGGTTAACCTCGCCGTTTGGTACGTGATTGACTATGCGTTGAGGAAGAGATCGATATCCGCATCCGGCGCGCCGATGCCGGCGATGCCGAAGGTTTCGACCAGCACCTTGGCTACGTTTGGCGACAGGAACGCGGGCAGCGTGGGCCCCAGGTGGATGTTTTTCACGCCCAGGGATAGAAGCGCCAGCAGCACGATGACGGCCTTCTGCTCATACCAGGCGATGTTGAACGCGATGGGGAGCTTGTTGATGTCGTCAAGCCCGAAAACTTCCTTGAGCTTCAGGGCGATCACGGCCAGGGAATAGCTGTCGTTGCACTGCCCGGCGTCCAGCACCCGGGGAATGCCCCCGATATCGCCAAGGTTGAGCTTGTTGTAGCGGTACTTGGCGCAGCCCGCGGTGAGGATCACCGTATCGGCCGGCAGTTTCTGCGCGAACTCCGTGTAATACGCGCGGTTTTTCATGCGGCCGTCGCAGCCCGCCATCACGAAGAATTTGCGGATCGCGCCGGTTTTCACGGCCTCCGCCACCTGGTCG
>CAYRPW010000341.1:0-2827 GCA_964426145.1 uncultured Oscillospiraceae bacterium | reverse complement strand
CTATACCAGCGAGCGCGCCCGGGATAAGGTGCTGGCGCTGGGGAAAATTCTATCGGAGAGCCTTTGCGGGATGTACGTGCACCTGGTGCCGTTTACGGATCTCCAGATGCAGATTCACGAGCGCTGCCACCCGGATTACACCACCATCATCATGCGCCGCTGTATGATGCGCATCGCCAATCGCATCGCCCGGCAGGAGCGCGCGCTGGGGCTGGTTACGGGGGAGAGCATCGGCCAGGTGGCAAGCCAGACCATGCACGCCCTGCAGATGACCGACAGCGTATCGGAGCTTCCGGTGTACCGCCCGCTGATCGGGTTTGACAAGCAGGAGATCGTCGATCTCGCCCTGAAAATCGGCACGTTTGAAACCTCCTCCCTGCCCTATGAGGATTGCTGCACGGTGTTCACCCCGCGCCACCCCGCCACCAAACCCAGGCTCGACATTATTTTGGACGGCGAAGCGAAGCTGGACATGGAAGCGCTGATGGCGGAAGCGATCGCAAACACCGAAGTCGTTACGCTGTAAGGTTGTGTAGCCTAGAATCGCTGCCGCTTACGCGGCAAACAGCCCCGGCAGACGTTCGTCTGCCGGGGTTTTCCCTATGCTGTACGATGCCGAGTGCGCTGACCGGCGCACTCCCGCAACGCGCGGTGAATACAAGCCTTGCGCCTGCCTTTTCAGAAACCCTCCGTTGTTTGCCGGTTCGGGTCTTGCGGTTTTTTCGTTCGTATTGTATAATTTCGGGTGGGATGAAACGCGTCCACGCGGGCCGGATTTCGTCCTGTTGGGAGGCCGCCATGCAAGACGAATTTTTTGCCTTGATGCAGGCGATCGCGCCGGACCTGGCCGAGCAGATTGAGCACCGCGCGCTGGTGCTGGAGCGCATCGACGCGCTGCAGCCCGTGGGCAGGCGAATGCTGGCCGGGAGGCTCAACCTGCCGGAGCGCGAAGTGCGTTCCATTGCGGCGGAACTCAAGGAAAACGGACTGATCGCCTTCGGCGCCGCTGGAATGGAGCTGACCCCGCATGCCCACGGCATATTGCCGACGGCCAGGCGCTTCAGCCGGGAACTGCGCGGCCTTACGAAACTGGAGGCGGCGCTGAGCAAGCTGTTGGACGTACCCCGCGTGTATATCGCCGCGGGCGATGCCGACCAGGACCCGCACGTGCTGCACGAGGTCGGCCGTCTGGCGGCAAGCAAACTGCGCTCGTTCCTGAAAAGCGGCTCCACGCTGGCGGTCACCGGCGGGCAGACGATGCTCGAAGTCGCGCACACGCTGCCGGCCGGTTCGGCAATGAACGTAATGGTGGTGCCCGCCCGGGGCGGCATCGGGCGCGCGCTGGAAACGCAGGCGAATACCGTGGCCTCGCAGATCGCGGCCAGGCTGGGCGGCCATCACCGCCTCATGCACCTGCCCGACGACGTGGACGACGCGGCCATGACGGAGTTAAAGCGCCTGTCGGAGGTCACCGAAACGCTGGAACTGTTGCAGCGCGCGGACGTGGTTTTATACGGCATCGGCCGTGCCGACGATATGGGCCAGAAGCGCCAGCTGCCTTCGGATCTGTTAAACGGCGTCATCCGCCGCGGCGCGAAGGCGGAGGCGTACGGTTGTTATTTCAGTGCCGACGGCGATGTGGTGTATTCCGCTTCCTCCGTGTCCCGCGATCTGGGCAAGCTAAAGCCCGACTGCGCTATGGTTGCGGTGGCGGCCGGCGGGCGCAAGGCCGAAGCCATCCGCGCCGTAATGAACTCGCGCCCCCAGGCCATGCTGGTAACGGACGAAGGCGCGGCCAGGGCAATGCTCAACCTGTAAACCGCTATCATCATGCAGGCAAAGCGGCAGGGCTGCACCGCGCCGCCTTGACGGCATGTGATAATATGGGAAAGTTCAATTCAACTTGAGGAGTGTGCAGTATGGCAAAGAAAACTGTGGAAGACATCCAAGTACTGGGGAAAAAGGTTCTCGTACGCTGCGATTTCAACGTACCGCTGGACGAGAACAACGTCATTACCGATGAAAACCGCATCCGCGGCGCTCTGCCGACGATCCAGTATCTGATCGGGCACGGCGCGCGGGTGATCTTATGTTCCCACCTGGGCCGCCCCAAGGGCGACGGCTTTGAGGCGAGCTATTCCCTCGCGCCCGTGGCCGCGCGCTTAAGCCAGCTGCTGGGCAAGGAAGTCAAGCTTGCCAAGGACGTAATCGGCCCCGACGCGAAACGGCTTGCCGAAGAGCTTTCGGACGGCGACGTGATGATGCTGGAAAACGTGCGGTTCCACAAGGCTGAAACCAAGAACGATCCGGAATTCTCCAAGGCGCTTGCCTCCATGGCCGAAATGTACGTCAACGACGCCTTCGGCACCGCGCACCGCGCGCAGTGCTCCACCGAGGGCGTGGCCCACTTCCTGTCCCCGGCGGTCTCCGGCTTCCTGATCGGCAAGGAGCTCGACGTGATGGGCAAGGCGCTGGACAACCCGGAACGCCCGTTCGTGGCGGTGCTGGGCGGCGCGAAGGTTTCGGACAAAATCAGCGTCATCAACAATCTGCTGGATAAAGTGGATACCCTGATCATCGGCGGCGCGATGAGCTACACCTTCAAGGTGGCGCGCGGCGTGGGCGTGGGCAAAAGCCTGATGGAAGCGGACAAGGTGGAGCTCGCCAAAGAGCTGATGGAGAAGGCTAAGGCCAAGGGCGTCCGCCTGCTGCTGCCGGTGGATAACATCGCGGGCGACAGCTTCGCAAACGACGCCCTCCGCATTACCGTGCATAACCGCGCCATCCCCGACGGGTTTGAGGGCATGGACATCGGCCCCAAGTCGCA
>CAYRPW010000340.1:0-2833 GCA_964426145.1 uncultured Oscillospiraceae bacterium | reverse complement strand
TTCCGGCCATATGCATTCTCCTCAGTCAAAAAATAACGGGGTGGACAGATAGCGTTCGCCCGTATCGGGCAGCAGAACCACAATGGTTTTCCCTTCGTTTTCCGCGCGTTTGGCCAGCTGGATGGCCGCCCACAGCGCCGCGCCGGACGATACCCCCGCAAGCAGGCCTTCCTTCCTGGCAAGGCTGCGGGCGGTTTGGTAAGCGTCGTCTCCCTTCACGCGGATGATTTCGTCGATCACGGATACGTTCAGGATGGACGGGATGAAGCCCGCGCCGATGCCCTGGATGGGATGGGGGCCCGGCTGGCCGCCGCTCAGCACCGGGGATGCGTCCGGCTCCACAGCCACGGCGCGCACGCCGGGTTTGACGGACTTCAGGTACTCGCCCACGCCGGTGATGGTGCCGCCCGTGCCCACGCCCGCAACGAAGAGTTCCACCTTGCCGTCCGTATCGCGCCAGATTTCGGGGCCGGTGGTGCGGCGGTGCACGGCGGGATTGGCGGGGTTATCGAACTGGCCGGGGATGAACGAGCCTTCGGTTTCCGCTGCCAGCGCCGCGGCTTTTTCAATGGCGCCGCGCATGCCCTTGGGGCCTTCGGTCAGCACCAGCTCCGCGCCGTAGGCTTTGAGAAGGTTGCGCCGTTCCACGCTCATGGTTTCCGGCATGGTCAAAATCAAGCGGTATCCGCGGGCAGCCGCCACGGACGCCAGGCCGATGCCGGTGTTGCCGCTGGTGGGTTCGATGATGACCGCGCCCGGTTTCAGCACGCCGCGGGCCTCCGCGTCGTCGATCATCGCCTTGGCAATGCGGTCCTTCACGCTGCCGCCGGGGTTTTTTCCCTCCAGTTTGGCAATGACCGTTGCCTTCAGGTTCTCGTGGCGCATGATGCCGTTCAGGGTCAGCATCGGGGTTTCGCCGATCAAATCGGGGATGTTTTGTTGTATCGTCATTCCAATCACCTCGTTAAATAAATCATATATGCTTACTATGTTTAAGATAACCCCGGTTTCCGCGTTTGTCAACCCCTCTTGACAAAAAAATCCGCAATGCATACACTAAAACATATACATTCGGTATGAAAACGGGGAGATACGATGAGAATATCCGCGCGGGGACGGTATGCGCTTGCGGCAACGGTGAGCATGGCGGCCCGCTGGCAGACCCAGGAAAACGTTACGGTCATCAGCCTGTCCGAAGATCTGGGCATCTCCAAGATCTATCTGGAGCAGGTGTTTTCTCTGTTGAAAAAAGCCGACGTGGTGATGTCGCACAAGGGCGCGCAGGGCGGCTACCGGCTGTCGCGCCCGCCGCAGGAGATTACGGCGCTGGAGGTTTTGGCGGCAACGGATCTGTCGCTGTTTGAAGAAGCGGGCGAGACGGTGGCGGGCCGTGCGCCCGCGCTGGAGCAGGCGCTGCGGCTGAAGGTGTTCGACGCGGTGGACGGTTCCATCCGCAGCGCCTTGCAGGGCGTCTCCCTGAACGATCTCGTGACGGAAGCCAGGAAGCACCGCAAGAACCTGGGCTATATGTTTTTTATATGAGGCGCGTCGGATGAGCGCAAAGAAGCGGGCTTTGCTTCGGGTTACGGCATCGCTGCTGATCGGCGCGGGCTGCGCCGTTTACGCGCCGTTTTCCGCGTTTGCGCCGACGCCGGGCGCGGCGCTGCGCTTCGTGCTGTGGGGCGGCGCGGGCTTCTTGTGCTGCGGCGGGCTTACAGGCAAACTGCACAGGCGGCTTTACCGCTACGCGCTGCCGCTTTCGTTTGGCCTTGCGCTGAGTTTCGCTCTGGGCGCGGCGCTGCAGCGCCAGGGTGCGCTTATCTTTCAGGCGCTTGATTTTCTTGCGTTTGCAGGCATTTGGGCGCTGTGTTTCCCGCTGCTGTGCCATCTGTTTTCCGGCGTTCCCCTGCGGACGCGCGCGCAAACCGCGCGGCTCCCGGCGCGCGGCCGCCGGTTGCCGGTTACGGTTTTCATTTGCTTTTTCGTGCTTGCCTGCGGCTGGCTGCTTGCGTTTTTCCCGATTATGACTAATTACGATATCCACGCGCATCTGTCGCAAATCGCCTCGGGAAGCTACGACACGCATCATTCGCTCCTCTATACGCTGCTGATCCGGGGGCTGCTCGCCTTCAGCGCGCTTCTTAGCCTTGGCAATGAATGGGCGTTCCTTGCGCTGGGGCTGTTCCAGGCGGCGGTATTGGGGGTTGCCGTCGCCTACGGCGTGGTAACGATGCGAAAACAGGCCGCAAATCGGGGCGCGTTGATTGCGGTTTGCGTGTATTACTGCGTGTTTCCGCTGTTCGGGTATTTCGCGTTCTCCACCACCAAGGACACGCTGTTTGCCGCTTTCCTGCTGCTTTCGGGCATCGAGCTGTACCGCGTTTCGCGGGAGGGCGGCAACGCGGCGGCCGTGGTGCGGATGATGCTGTTTGCGGTGCTTGCGTGCCTGCTGCGCTATAACGGCATGCTGACGCTTATCCTGCTCGGGACTACGGCCGCCTTACACGCGCTATACCGCCTGCTGCGGCGCAGAAGCGTTTCCCCGGTGTGCAAGCGTTTATTGGTGATTGTGCCGGTTACCTTTGCGCTAGCAACCGGCGCGGGCACGCTGATCAGCCGTGCCGCAGGGGCCGTTACCCCGGACACCGTACGCCGCGATATGCTGAGCCTGCCCCTGCAGCAAATGGCGCGCGCGCTGCAAACCGCGCAGGACGAAGCCGATATCGCCCGCATCGAGGGCCTGTTCGGCGTGGACGACATCCCCCAGCGCTACCGGGCGGACATTGCCGACCCCGTGAAGGCTGCCTTCCTGTACCCCGACGAGAATACGGCA
>CAYRPW010000339.1:0-2838 GCA_964426145.1 uncultured Oscillospiraceae bacterium | reverse complement strand
CGCGGAAACGTTTGCCGTAACCATGGGAATTCCATATCAGGCGTCCGGCACCTGAGATAAACCATACGGCGCGAACGCAAAATTTGCTTGATCATATGAAAAAACCGGCCTACGGGAAGACCAAAGGCCGGTTTTTTGATGCACTCTGCTTCTTTTCATTTAGCCAGCGGTCCATATACAAGCTGCGGTAAGTTAACGCAAAAGAAAACCGCCTATTGGGCGGTTTTTGATACGCAATTCTACACCTTGCATTCCAACTGGTGGTCAAAGGGTTCCATGCGGACGTGTTGCGGGTCGGGTTCCTGCGCGTCCGCACAGCCCATCGCCCGGTAAAACGCCTGGCTTTCCACGGCGGAATGCGCGGAGATGTAGAGCTTTGCCGCGCCGTGTTCGCCCGCCCATCGCTTTGCCCGTTCAAACAAAGCGCGCCCGATGCCCTGGCTACGCGCGTTTGCGGATACGTGAAGCTCCGACAGATCCATATATTCCCCGTTTTGCCCGAACAACGGCGCTTTGACGGCCGCAAAGCCCTGAAGCTTCTGATCGGCAAACGCGCCGAGAACCCAGCCGCCGCCGCGCAGCGTTTCCCTGAGCGCGCCGATCAGCGCGTTCCGATCGGCGGCACTCCAGTCGTCCAGAAACGGATCCTCGCGGATCACCCATGCGCCGTTTTGCCTGCGCCAGCAAAGCGTAACCTGCTGCCGCCGGTCAAAGTGCGCAAACAGCGCAAGGCTGATATCGTCGGCCTGCAGGTTTTTGTACTCCACGCCCGAACGCCCCGTTACTTCCGCTGCGCGAGCGGTTCATACGCGCGCCGCGGGAACACCGCCAGGTAGGCGGGGCGGATAATTTTATCCATATTGATCAGCTCTTCCATGCGGTGCGCGCTCCAGCCCACGATGCGCGCGATGGCGAAGATCGGTGTGAACAGCTCCACAGGGATCCCGAGCATCGAGTATACCAGGCCGCTGAAGAAGTCCACGTTCGCGCTGACGCCTTTGAAGATGCGCCGCTGCGACGCGATGACTTTGGGGGCCAGGCGCTCCACCATGGAGTAAAGCGCGTACTCTTCCAGATGGTGTTTTTCGTTGCAAAGCTGTTCCACGAACGATTTGAAGATCACGGCGCGCGGATCGCTGACCGAATAGACCGCGTGACCCATGCCGTAGATGAGTCCCTTGCGGTCGAACGCCTCGCGGCTTAACAGCTTCATCAGATAGGCTTCCACGGCCTGTTCGTCGGTCGTGTCGCGGACGCTTTTTTTCAGGTCATCCATCATCTGCACCACTTTGATGTTCGCGCCGCCGTGCTTGGGCCCCTTCAGGCTTGCAAGCGCCGCCGCCACGGTGGAATACGTGTCCGTGCCAGACGAGGTGACCACGTGCGTGGTGAAGGTGGAGTTGTTGCCGCCGCCGTGCTCCATGTGCAAAATGAGCGCCAGATCCAGCACCCGGGCTTCCAGCTGCGTAAAGCGCTGATCGGGCCTGAGCATGTGCAGCAGGTTTTCCGCGGCGGAAAGGGCGGGGTCGGGCCGGTGAATATAGAAACTCTGGTCCTGTTCGTAATGGTTGAAGCTGTGATAGCCGTATACCGCGAGCATCGGGAACACCGCGATGAGCCGGAGGCATTGCCGCAGGGTGTTGCTCACGGAAAGATCGGCCGCGTCGGGATCGTAGCTCGCCAGCGTAAGCACGCTGCGGCTCAAGGTGTTCATCATGTCCGCGCTGGGCGCTTTCATCACCACGTCGCGCACGAAATTGGTGGGCAGCACGCGGTTTTGCGCCATCAGGTCGGTGAATTCCCGCAATTGCGCCGGGCCGGGCAAATCGCCGAATAACAACAGATACGCGATCTCCTCAAACCCATACCGGGACTGCGCGATAATCCCGCCGACCAGATCGCGGATGTCGTAGCCCCGGTACCAAAGGCGGCCGTCTCTGGGCACAACCTCACCGTCTACGATCTCCCCGGCCTGGATTTCGGAGATATTCGTCAGCCCCGCCAAAACACCCTTGCCGTTCTGGTCGCGCAGGCCCCGCATCACGCCGTGTTTTGCGTACAGTTCCCGCTCGATGGTCGCTCCCCGCAATACGGTCGGCTCATTGTCGCTTGCGTATCGGTTCAGCCGTTCCCATGGAGTTCCGTTTGCCATGAACTCACTTCCTTTCCGTTCCTCTATACGGTTAGTATAGGGGAAACAGAGCAAGTGCGTCAAGAAACGGACTTTACGGTGTACCCGGCGTCTTCCACGGCCTGCGTGAGCATGGCGGCGGTCACGGTGGGTTCCGCGGTGACTTCCGCGGTTTTCTGCGCGAGGTTGACATCCGCCTCCACAACGCCGTTTACGGCTTGCAGCGCCTTTTCCACAGCCGCCTTGCAATGGCCGCAGCTCATGCCCTCGATTTGCATTGTCATTCGGTTCATGGATTTTCCTCCTTCATGTCCGGCATCGCTGCCGGTGCTGGGGTTGGTTTGCGCGCCTGATGCGGCGGCCGCCTTGAAACGTTTCAGGCGCAGGGCGTTGGACACGACGCTGACCGACGACAGGCTCATGGCCGCGGCCGCGAGCATGGGACTTAATGTGATGCCAAACAGCGGATACAAAAGCCCCGCCGCCACCGGAATGCCCACGACGTTATAAAAGAATGCCCAGAACAGGTTTTGTTTGATGTTGCGGATCACCGCGCGGCTTAAGCGGATGGCCATGGGTACGTTGACAAGGCCCCTCCCGGATAAAATCACATCCGCGGTCTCGATGGCGATATCCGTGCCCGTGCCCATGGCAAGCCCCACGTCGGCCTGTTTCAAAGCAGGCGCGTCGTTGATGCCGTCGCCGAC
>CAYRPW010000338.1:1306-2844 GCA_964426145.1 uncultured Oscillospiraceae bacterium | reverse complement strand
TGCTGGCGCTGCTGCGCGAACACCGCAGGCTGTGCGAAACGCGGCTGGAGCCGCTCAAGCAGTATGCGAAGCGCGATCACGCGATCACGCGCCGCGCGCGGCTTTCGGGGCTGCCCAACAACCGGCTAGCGCACGCGCTGCCCGGCTACATTGCCGCGGTTGCGGCGGGGTATCTGGTGGGTTCGCCGGTGCAGTATGGCATGAAGGAAAATCCCGCGGCGTTTGAACAGCTGATGGAGGCGCTGCGCCGCTGCGACACCCAGAGCATCGACGCGGAGCTTGCGGTGGACGCCGCCGTGTACGGCAAGGCCGTGGAGCTGTGCTATGCCGACCCGCAGGCCAAGCCGCGCGTGGCGCAGGTGGATCCGCGCCGCGCCTTCGTGGTGTACGACGATACGGTGGAGCACCGCCCGCTGCTGGGCATCACATTGAGCGACGTGCTGGACAACCGCCTGCAAAAATGCCGCGAGCGGATTACCGTGTGTACGCCCGCGCTCATCGTACAGCTGGAGCACCGTTCCAGCGAAGCGCCGGTGGAAACGGCGCGCGCGCTGCATTACTTCGGCGGCGTGCCGATGACCGAATACTGGAACAACGCCTCCGAAACCGGGGACTTCGAACCCGTGCTGCCGCTGATCGACGCGTACGACGCGCTGCAGTCCGACCGCGTGAACGATAAGCAGCAGTTCACCGACGCGATCATGGTGTTGAAAGGCGTCGGCGCGCTGGGGCTGGAGGATGCGGAAACGGACGCTTCCGGCGCGGAGGAGCCCGCGGCGGTGGCCATGGCGGCATCGAAGCGGCTGCGGCATACGCGCACGCTGTTTCTGCCGGGCGACGGGGCGGACGCTAATTTCATCACCAAGCCGGATACGGAAAGCGGGAACGAGCTGCTGCGCAAGAGCCTGGCCGACGATATCCACAAGCTGAGCTTCGTGCCGGACCTGACCGACGCGAAGTTTGCGGGAGACGTTTCCGGCGTCGCGATGCGCTTCAAGCTGTTCGGGTTCGAACAGCACGTGAAGATCAAGGAGCGCTGGTTCCGCGAAGCGCTGCGCGCATGGCTTGCCCGGCTTTCGCACTTTTTGTGCGTGCAGGGCGCGGCGGAGATCGACGTTACAAAGGTGCAGATCATTTTCAAACGCACGCTGCCCGCAAACGAGCTGGAAATCGCCCAAACCATCCGGGCGTACCGCGGCATCGTGCCCGACGAACTGCTGCTTTCGCAGATCCCCTGGGCGGAGGACGCGGCGAAGGACAACAACCCGGTGTAACGCGGACAGCCGCTTTGCATACAACCCCATACCCCGGGGCGGCGGAACCCGGCACGCACAGGCGGGCAGCAGGGCAGGGCCGCAAGGGGAGTACAGCCGACGGGCGTAAAACGGGAGGCATGACATGAACGAAGAACGCGAAAACACCCAAGAACGCACCTTTACCCAGGAGGAACTGGACCGCATCATTTCCGACCGGCTCGCCAAGGCGGCGGCCAAGTTCGAACGCGACGCCCAGGTCAAGGACGCTCAACGGGCGATGCG
>CAYRPW010000338.1:0-1296 GCA_964426145.1 uncultured Oscillospiraceae bacterium | reverse complement strand
CTGGACAAGGGAAACGAGCAGGCGCAGGCGGCCGCGGCGCAGGGTGAAACCGCCGAAAAAACCTTCACGCAGGACGATATCAACCGCATCGTAAGCCAGACCATCGCAAGCGAGCGCAGGAAGGCCGAGGCGGCCGTCGCGCAGGCAAGGCAGGAGGCTGAAGCGCTTTCGCAGATGACCGCCGAGCAGCGCGCAAAACACCACCTGGACGAGCGCGAGGCAGAGCTTTCACAGCGTGAGGACGCGCTCAGGCGGCGCGAGCTGCGGGCGGGCGCCGTACAGCTGCTGCAGGAAAAAAACCTGCCCGCCGACCTGGCCGACGCGCTGGAGTACAAAAGCGCCGAGGGCATGAACGCGGCTATCGGGCAGCTGGAACAGGCGTTCCGCGCGGCGCTGCGGCAGGGGATCGAGGAACGGATGAAGGGCATGGCGCCCGCCGCCGCCGCAGGCACCGCCGCGGGCTTTGAGAGCAAGCTCAAGAAAGCGGTCGGCATACTGTGACGGATGCGACCGTTGGGGAATGAGGAATGAGGAATGAGGAATTGTGGAAAGATCGCTCCGCAATCTGTTGATTGATTGTGTATACAGTTCATAAATCACTGTTCAACCGATAAGCGAGCGTCGTGGAATCGGATGATGAAATGGAACGGTTGCGTAGGCAACCGCTCCTCCATTCCTCATTCCTAATTCCTAATTCCTCATTCGTGCACGTTCCCAGCTCTTCATTCTCCCCAATCTCCCAAACCCGTGCCTGAAAACGAACAAGATTGGAAAGGAAGTACAACATGGCAAATTCGATTACGCTGTTCAAACAAACCCTCTCCGAAACGCTGGACGAGGTGTATAAACTTGCAAGTCTTACCGCGGTGCTCGACGGCAGCGCGGAGCTGGTGAAACAGGGGGCCAACGCAAACGAGCTGATCATCCCCAAAATGAGCGTGCAGGGCTTGGCCAATTACGACCGCGCAAGCGGCTACGTATCGGGCGACGTGACGCTGACCAACGAAACCGTGCAGTGCAACTTCGACCGCGGCCGCATGTTCACCGTGGACTCGATGGACGATCTGGAAACCGCGGGCGTTGCCTACGGCAGGCTTGCGGGCGAGCTGATCCGCACCAAGGTGGTGCCGGAGCTGGACGCCTTCCGCTTCGCCAAATACGCGGGCACAAGCGGCATCGGCAGCGTTTCCGCGGGCGCGGCGCTGACCACCGGGGCCGCCGTCATCGCCGCGCTGCGGGCCGCCGTTACGGCGCTGGACGAAAGCGAAGTGCCCAACGAGGAACGCTATCTGTTTA
>CAYRPW010000337.1:2395-2845 GCA_964426145.1 uncultured Oscillospiraceae bacterium | reverse complement strand
TCTTCGTAACCCGAACCGCCCGATCCATGGCGCTCTCCAGCAGCAGCCCGTCGGTGAACTCCTGCTCTCCCAGTCTGACCATCTCCTTCTGTTCGCTGATGACCGTGTAGGAGCGGTTCGGGTTGATGCGCACCACCAGCAAACGGATGGAGTTCGTCCCCACGTCCAGGAAGGCCACCACCTTACCTTTTTCCGCCTCAACCATCCAGGGTCACCTCCCGGCCGAAGGCCCGGGCGAACCGCCCCGCCTTGAGCGAGCCCCATTCCTTCTCCGCGGTCAGGTCCCCCGGGCCCGATATGGAGATCCTCACCGCCTTTCTTCCCACGGTTAGCCTGACATCTCCCACCAGGGAGGCGTGGCTGCGGTCCAGGCCGTCCGCCAGGGCCAATATGGCCGAGAGCTTGACGACCCTCTTCCGTTCCGATTGCGTTAGTCCCGACACAGACATG
>CAYRPW010000337.1:0-2385 GCA_964426145.1 uncultured Oscillospiraceae bacterium | reverse complement strand
TTTTCCACCTCCTCTAAGGGCAGGTCGGCCTTCATGACGATGTCCAGGGCCCTTCTCTGATGTCCTTCCGCACCTTCGCTGAAGCCCACGTCGTGCACCATGGCCGCCATCTCCAGCAGCTCACGGTCCTTGGGGTCCAGGCGGTGCAGTCCGCGGATATTGTCAAAGATCAAGGTGGCCAGGGAACGTACCTGTTCAGCGTGCGCATGTTCGATATGGAACGTTTCCGCCCACTTCCCCGCGTCCCGGACCTTGTCCGCCATCCGCCCGTTCTCCACGTCCTTGGGCAGGTCCTTGAACCCCTGGGCGCGAAGCTCGTCAGCGGTCCCCTGGGCATCGTATGAGACCCTGGTCAGCTCCACGTTCATCGAGGGGAGGTCCAGCAGGGCGTAGGAGGCCTCGGGGCCGTCGCGGGGACGCCCCACGCTGCCCGGATTGACGAAGACGGTCCCGGCGCACTCCCTCATCATGGGCATGTGCGAATGGCCGGTGACGATCACGTCCGCCCGGCTCGCCCCGGCCAGATGGCTCAGCCTGTTCTCCGGCGTGGACGCGGTCAGCTTCTCCGCCTCCTGTCCCGGGGAGGCGTGGGTCACCAGCACGGTGCGGCCGCAGATGTCCAGGCGCAGATCCTCCGGCAGCGAGGCTAGCCATTCCACGTCGTCCTTGCCCAGCATCTCCGTGGCCATCTCCAATTGGCGGTCATTGACCTTCTTCCCCGAGGCGATCCTCAGGGCAGCGCGGTCTATGTTGCCGATCACGCTGAGCACGTCCCTCTCCCTCAGCAGAGCGATGGTCTCCACGGGGTGGGGGAGACCTACCGCGTCCCCGGCGTTGAGGAAAGCGGTAACACCATTCGCCCGGGCATGCTCCATGACCGCCCGCAGAGCCGATACGTTGCCATGCACGTCCGATATCAGCGCCACCCGGACCGGGCAGGCCTCGACGATCGAGCGTCCTTTGAGCTTGTCCAAGAGCCGGAACAGGAAGCGTTCCTGCAGCAGGGCGAACCACATCTCCACGAGCTCGGAGTGCAGCTCCCTGCGGTGGTCCTCGAACACCGTTGCCAACCGGTCGATGGCCATCGCCGCGGTCGGGGCCTCCTCCCGCAGTCCCGGCAAACGCTGCAGCCAGACATCGCAGTCGTGCAGCTCGCCCACCGTGTCCTGCAACTTCTTCAGCACCTTTAACTCGTCATCCAGCCCGTCGTCGTAGGCGTCCCGGAACGCTTCGAGCGCATAGCGCAGGTGCTTTCCCGCGATCCGCAGCGCATGGTGTCCCTGCCAATCCTCGTACACCGGAACGGAATGCGAATGTTCCATCAGCTCGTCCACGGCCACCGAGGCGTGGGCGAAGGCGTAGGGATGCAATACCGACGTATCCACGTTCGACCGCTCCCGGTCAGCGATCTCCGACCTCATTTCCTGGAAGGCCCCGTCACCGGTGATGCCATCCATCAAGGCGGCCACCCCGGGCTGGAGGGAGGTCCTGCGACATCTCAGCATCTCTATTATGAGGGCTACGCCGACGGCCTCCTCCCCTTGCCAGTCCTTGGCCATTTCCCCCAGCAGTTCGATCTGCACGTCCAGGTCACGGGCCTCTCCGAGGGAGGCGGTGACCTGCCTGACCGCCTTCCGCCAACGTTTCCCCTTCTTGCCTTTGAAGCATTCACCGAAGATGCGCAGGGCGGAGCGCAGGCGCCGGGAGGCCACGCGCATCCGGTGCACGTATTCAATATCCTCCCCGCTTCGAACCCCCTCAACCTCGGCCAGAAGCGCCTCGAGCCTCTGCGCGGCGATCCTTCTTCCGTGGGCGCACAGATCGTCGGTCAGCTTCATTCCTCCCTGTGCCAGGAACCGCGGTTCTTGATCAGCCAGGCCTGGGAATCTACCCTCTCCTCTCCCTTGGCGATCTTCCTTTTTACGTAGGTGCCGTCGGGCAGCATATCGCGGGACTTGGCGTTATCCTTCAGATGTATGGGCAGTATCTCATCTACCAGCCGCCGGCGGTACTGCTCGTCCAGTACGGGGAAGAGCACCTCCACCCTCCGCTTGAGGTTGCGGGGCATCATGTCCGAGCTGCCCAGGAACACCTCCTCCTCCCCGCCGTTGCGGAAGTAGTAGATCCTGGCGTGCTCCAGGAAGCGCCCGACTATGCTGTTGACCTTGATGTTGTCGCTGAGGCCTTTCACCCCGGGACGCAGGGCGCACAGCCCGCGCACGTTCAGATCGATGCGGACGCCGACCTGGGAAGCCCGGTACAGGGCATCAATGACATCAGGGTCCAGAAGGCCGTTCAGTTTGAAGGCCAGATACCCGTCCCCATGCTCCTTATGCCTGGCCGCCTCCCGGTCGATGCGGGCGATCATCTCCTTCTTCAGCGCCA
>CAYRPW010000336.1:0-2856 GCA_964426145.1 uncultured Oscillospiraceae bacterium | reverse complement strand
TGATTTTCACGTTGATCGTGCCGAAAAAGCCCGTGAACTTCCCGTCCGTATCAAACACCATAATGCCCTCGAACATCTTCTGGGCAATGCAGTAGATGCGGTCGGCATAATCCACGCACACCTTGAGCGGCGTAAACACGTACCCGTCCTCCAGCGCTTCGCCGGTGGGGTTTTGGACGATCTTAAGCAGCGTTCCGTCCGGGTTCAGGGCCACGATGCGCCGGTTCTGGGAATCGGCGATATACAGCACGCCCGCGCGGGACACCGCGACGCCCGTGGGCGCGCTGAAGGTTTCCGGGCCGTTTGCGCCCTGAAAACCGGTGATCACGGCCTCCACGGTGCTTAAGTCCTGCCCCAGCACCACGATGCGGTTGTTGCCCGTATCGGCCAGGTACAGGCTGCCGCCCGGCGACAGGCAGAAATCCTGCGGCGCGGAAAACGGGCCGACAGGCTGCCCCTGGTAGCTTACATCCGTCCCCGTAACGGTTTGCAGCGGCACATACGCCGCGGGGGTGAAGCGCACGTCACCCCAATAATCGTAGGTATAGGTGTCGTACGGCTGGCCGGTATCCGCCAGCGCGGAGGGCACGAGCACGCACAGCAGCAGCGCGGCGCAGGTAGCGCGTTTGATGATGTTCATGCATGCCCTCCTCTCTTTCGTACAAACCTGTCGGGAGATATCAAGGCTCCCGAAATTATTCCTTCATACCCGAGGTCGTCATGGTTTCCATGATGGACGACTGACAGACGAGGAAGAACGCGATCGGCACGGCCGCGATGAGGAACGTAACCGCCGCGGCGACCCCCGCGCGCGACACACCGCCTGCCGAGATCTGCAACAGCGAGAACTGCAGGGGTTTCAGTTCCTCGTTCCTGAGGAACAGGCTTCCGGTATTGCCCCACATCTGCTGGAACTGGAAAATCGCAAGCGTGAGCCACGCGGGCTTGACGTTGGGCATGATGATGGACCAGAAGATCCGCCACTCGCTCGCGCCCGCGATGCGCGCCGATTCCATCAGCGAATCGGGCAGCTGTTCCATGAACTGCTTCATCAGGTACAGCCCCATCCCGAACGACCACGCGGGTAAAATCAGCGCGGCGTAGGTGTTGTTCAGGTGAAGCCAGCTAATGATCACATACTGGGGAATTTGCGTGACCGTCCACGAAAACATCATGGAGAGCACAACCATGGAAAACAGGAGGTTCTTGCCGGGAAAATCGTGCTTGGCAAGCGGGTAGGCCGCAAGCGAGGCGATGATCACATGCCCGAGCATCCCGCCCAGCGTGATGATGGCGGTGTTTAAGAGATAGCGGGAAAACGGAACCCAGGTGTCGTTCATCAGCACGAACAGATCGGCGAAGTTCGAAAGCGTGGGGTTTCTGACGAAGATGCGCGGCGGAAACTGGAATATTTCGTCGATCGGCTTGACGGCGTTGTTGATGACCATGATCAGCGGCAGCACCATGAACACCCCGCAGACGATCATCAGCCCGAACAAAAGCGCGTTGCCAGCCATGGAGCGGTTGAGCTTCTTCTCGCGGATGCGGAAGCGGCGGCGAAGTTTGACGGTTTTTACGGTGTCCGCCATCTAATCGCCCACCCTTCGAAGCAGCCGCTGCACCAGCTTGTTCGTACCCACCATCAGCAAAAACAGGATCGTGGCGATGGCCGAGGCGTAGCCCATATCGAGCCTCGTGGACCCGTAATCCAGCAGGTGGGTGACGATGGTCGCGCCCGCGTAGTTCACCGAGGGGTTGCCCGCCAGGTTGATGGAAATATCGGCCACCGCGAAGCTCATGGTGATCTGCATCACCGCGCCGAACATCAGCTGCGGGCGCATGGCGGGCAGCGTGACGAACCACAGCTCCTGCCAGCGGTTTTTCACGCCGTCGATGGCCGCGGCCTCATACATGCTTTTATCCACGGTCTGCAGCCCCGCGAGGAACGCAAGGAAGCCCGTGCCCAGCGAAAGCCACAGCTGCACCACCATCAGCACCGGCAAAATCAGCGTTTCGGTTTTCATCCACAGCACGGCTTCGTTGATGATATCCAGCCGGAGCAGCAGGCCGTTCAAATACCCGTAGCGGTCGCCCGTTAAGATGAGGTTCCAGACCACGTAGGCGTTGCCCGTAATGGAGGGGGCGTAGAACACCAGCGTCAGCAGCGCGCGCATTTTGGGCTTGAACTCGTTGATGATCCACGCGAACAACAGGCACAGGAAATAGCTGATCGGCCCGGTGATCACCGCGAACAGCAGCGTGTTTTTCAGCGCGATGACGAAGATATCGTCCTCCAGAAGAAGCTTGACGTAGTTCTGCCAGCCCACGAACGCGGGCGGTTCCAGCATGTTGAAGTACGTAAACGAAAGCCCCAGGCTCATGAAAACCGGCAGCACCGTAAAAAAGAAGAACAGCAGGAAGTACGGCGCCATCAGCGCGTACGAAGCCCGCGCGCGCCAGATGCGGCGGCCCAGCGTGTACTGGCTGACCATTGAAGTCTTGTTTCGTGCCATGTCCGTACCTTTCCGTTCGTCCTTCGTTTCCAAAGTAACCCAACCCAGTATTTCTGATGCCTATTTCAAAGCGTGATGTGAGATGGATTGCCGATAATTTTAGTTGCTGGCGAAGAACGAAACCGAAGTAGTAGCAGCGCTACGTCGGGCATCTACGGCAAGCGTGCAGCTCGTAGCTGCTTCGGCAAAGCCGAAAGCGAGCCGGGATGGGAGGTTTTACAGAGCACGGCGACTAAAAGAGAGCCGGGCGACAATAAAACCGAGTGGGAATGTGATGAAGCCAGCGGCTAAAAGGGGCGCAAGCCGATCACAGGAGGGCTTTGAAATTGGCATCCTTTACTCT
>CAYRPW010000335.1:0-2863 GCA_964426145.1 uncultured Oscillospiraceae bacterium | reverse complement strand
TTCTTCACCCAGGAGATTGATAATATCGCTATCCGTGCCGTATTCCAGCGCGCGCAGCAGCACCGTAATGGGGAGCTTGCGTGCGCGGTCGATACGTACCCAGAGCACATCGTTGGAATCGGTTTCATACTCCAGCCATGCGCCGCGGTTGGGAATTACTGTGGTGGAAAACAGGTGCTTGCCGGTTTTATCGATCGAATCGGAGTAGTAAACGCCGGGCGAGCGAACCAGCTGGCTGACGATGACGCGTTCCGCGCCGTTGATAACGAACGTTCCGTGGTCGGTCATCAACGGGAAGTCACCCATAAACACGTCGGATTCCTTGATCTCGCCGGTCTCTCGGTTCTTAAGACGGGCGAAAACCTTCAGCGGCGCGGCATAGGTCATATCGCGCTCTTTGCACCGCTCCACGCTGTTTTTCGGTTCGTCCAGTGAGTAATCGACAAACTCCAGAACCAGATTGTCCGTATAGTCGTTTATCGGTGATACATCGTTGAGCACCTCGCGGAGGTCTTCTTGCAGGAAGCGTCGATAACTGTTCTTTTGCACCTCTATGAGATCGGGCATATCCAAAACTTCTTCGATGCGTGAGAAACTCATTCGCTTTCTCAGTTTCCCCATTTGAACCTCATGCGCCATATATGCTATCACTCCTCATGTTCATGCACAGAACCGTCTTTCGCCTACGTTTGCGGTCGCGTACTTTACAGTTGATTTTTCCACCGGCTCGCTGTAAAATACTGTTTGCGGAAATATGGTGTTCCGCATGCAGACGATACTGATGCAATTTTATATTTTAGCATAAAACCCGTCAATCGTCAAGTGAACTTCCAAATTTAACACGCAGTATCCAACCGCCGAATACGGAGGTATTTCAATGATCAAATTTGGCCAAGTCACGAAGCGTGATACCGCCAAGGGGCTTGTAACGGTGGAATTTTCCAGGCCCGAAGCATGCGCAAAATGCAGCGCATGCGGCTCTTTGTCTCAAAAGGGCGAGGTTGTGGTGCACTCGGATTGCGAACTCGGCTCATGGGTACGCGTAGAGCTTCCGGAAAACCGGTTCCTGCAGGCAACGGTATTGGTGTATGTGCTGCCACTGTCGGGCCTCATCCTCGGGATGCTTTTGGGTAACTTGCTGAGCGCCGGTTCCGATCTGTGGACGTTGCTTGCCGCCGCTTTCGGCATCGCGGTTTCCCTCTTTCTTTTACATAGAATTGACAGGTATATGTCAAAAAAACCGGAGTGGACTCCCAAGATCACCGGGGTATTTCAAGAAAAACCGACCTATGACGATCTTGGTTGCGGTATATCTTGATACAAGAGTACAGCAAATTCTCCCGTTCCCTGTAGGATACTGACAAAATCATGTTGTTTACGGTTTCTTAATAGTCTTTTATCTGTACTTATGCTATAATATCCTTGTTAATAGGAATGCGAACCGTTTGCTGATAATCGTATAGTAAGCCGCATCTTTGATGGGCTGTTTATAGATATGGCGATTAAACACGGTGTGCCATGTAACATTAACATACAAAGTATTCTTGCGCAAAGAAACTCGCATGCATACGATGTGACATATTTGTTTTTCGGGTGCGGATATATCCGCCGCAATGTTTAAAGGAGGTTTTTCAATGGCTGAAGCTGAGCAAGCAAAGCTTCGCATCATCCCGCTGGGCGGTGTTGATGAGTTTGGTAAGAATATAACAGTGGTTGAGTATGGCGACGATCTTATCGTCGTGGATTGCGGTTCGGTATTTCCGGACGCGGATATGTTGGGTGTGGATCTCGTCATACCTGACGTAACCTATCTGATTAAAAACAAGGAAAAGATCCGCGGGATGTTTATTACCCACGGACATGAAGATCACATCGGCGCGATTCCCTATGTGCTGCGTCAAATTTCGGTACCGCTGTACGGCACAAAGCTAACGCTGGCGCTGGTCGATCTGAAACTCAAGGAGCACCGCCTTTCCAACGTGCAGTTGAACGTGATCAAACCCAAAGACGTTGTGAACGTAGGAGCTTTTAGCGTACAATTCATCCATGTCAATCACTCGATCGCCGATGCTGTTTCCATTGCCATTACCTGCCCCGCGGGAACGGTGGTGTTCAGCGGCGACTTCAAGATTGACTATACGCCGATCGTCGGCGGCGTTACGGACCTCGCCACCTTCGCCGCTCTAGGCACAAAAGGGGTTCTGGCCTTCCTTTGCGATTCCACCAACGTGGAGCGCAAAGGACATACGATGAGTGAAACGAGCATTCGCCAAACCTTTATCGACCAGTTCCAGCAGGCGAAAGGCCGCGTATTCGTCGCCATGTTTGCCAGCAATGTTCATCGCGTGCAAATGGTGGTCGATTCTGCTGCCCTGTTCGGCCGCAAGGTTTGTTTTGTTGGCCGCAGTATGGTCAACGTTTCCCGTGTTGCCATGTCGATCGGGGAGCTTATCATTCCCGAAGGCAACATCGTTGATATCGACGATCTGGGCAATTATGCTGATGAAGAGCTCCTAATTGTGACAACCGGCAGCCAGGGCGAAGCTATGGCTGGCCTCACCCGTATGGCCTACGGCGAACACCGGAAAATTCAAATTCGCCCGACTGACATGGTGATCATTTCCGCAAGCCCCATTCCAGGCAATGAGAAGCCGATCGCCCGCGTAATCAACCAGCTGTACCGCTGTGGCGCAAACGTGATCTACAGTCAGATTGCCGAAGTGCACGTCTCCGGCCACGCCTGCCAGGAAGAGCTCAAGCTTTTGCACGTACTGCTACGCGCCAAATACTTCATTCCCCTGCACGGTGAATACAGCAAGCTTTGGCAGCATGCGGAACTGGCCGAATCACTGGGTACGCCCAG
>CAYRPW010000334.1:0-2882 GCA_964426145.1 uncultured Oscillospiraceae bacterium | reverse complement strand
CACCGGATGTTCTTCGTCGCTCTGCCATTCCGCGTTGAATGCGGCCAGACCATCCATCAGCGCCGCGGATTTCGTATTGTGCCCGAGAATAACGACGCGCTTGGGTGCGATCCTGTAATTCTCCTGCAGCGAAACCTGTATGGGCGACGGAAGGTCCTCGCAGCTTTTGTCGATATCCGGTTCTTCATCCGCGATAAAATAACCCATGGATCCCCCCGGGCTTTGCATGACGGTCAGAGGCAATGCGTGCGCATGGCCGGGCAGATACCGGCGGACGAAGCTGACCTCATCCGTTTCCGGTACGGGTCTGGTAAAGAATTCGGCTCCGCGGTAGGAAAACAGGTCACCGTATACCAGGTTCAAATCCGGCATGATGGCGATCTGCGCCAGGATATCGCCGAGGATATGGTGCACCGGTACGGCGGTGATCTTGGATTTATCGTTTACTTGTTTTCTTTCGATAATGTGCCGTACCAAATCCAGCGTCCAGCGGTTGGTCACTTCCACGATCACCCGCTGATGATCGCGCGATGCGCTGTCCCCGGTCAGCTCCGCCACCTGGATCAGCAGCTTTACCGTGCTGCAATCGTCCGTTTCACAGGGCGAAGCGCCGGGCGCGTCGTGCGCCGTGGTTTCCCGGCTGAGGAGGAGGATGCTTTTCGCCTGCGCAATGGAAACGTCGGTCAGCCGTTCGGCGGCGAAGAATTCGCCCTGCCGCACCAAAACGGTGAGCCGGTTGCGCAGCTTTCGCCTGCGGATCGCCCGGCGCTGCTTCCAAAAGGGCATCTGCGCGCAATCGCTCCGCAGGCGGTGGTTTTCGCGCGTTTTGGTATCGTTCAGCCGGTCGCGGATCTCGGTTTCGATACGCTCCTTATCCTCCTGCACCAAAACGACGATAATTTCCCGCTTTTGTTTATACAGCATGTCGTTGATAATCTCGGCGGCCCGGGAGTTCCAGTTGAGAATCACGGTATGCCCTTCGAGGTGCAGCTTGTGCGCGCCCGCGTTGGAGCGCTCCACAAAACTGGAAATCTTGTTCGTCAGGTAGCCGATCAGCGCGCCGGTGAACGAAATCATGGTGATGAAAATCAGCACCAGATAGAAAATCGCCAGAAACACCATCTGGGCGTTCCACGCGCCGGTACGGTCGATCACGTCGTTGATGCTCCCGGCGTTGATCATCACCAGCGCGGTATAGTAAATCTGCAGCAGAAAGTTGCCATTGATCCCGCCTGCCCGCTGCACCAGGAGGATGAGGAGCGCCGAAGCGCCTAGCACAGCCAGGTTGATCAGACCGATGCAGTATAGAATGAACTGCGCGGGGTTCTTGGAACGTACGAGGCAAAACCATTGCTTCATTCTGGCAATCATAAAATCCTCCGCAGTTGTGCAGAACTTACCGGGCGTGTATCGTCTGGCGCGTTCTGCTTTCGGTGGTATGCGCTTCTCATAAGCTATTTACTGTCAATTATAGGGGGCGGGTGGGGGACTGTCAATGTGTCCAATGGTGATTATCAGTGCAGAAACTGTACAAATAAGCATAAAACTATAATACGGCGCTGCAGCCTGCCGGCAGCGCTTCATCCGCACAGGCGCCCGTATCAACGCTTCCCTGTACAGGCGGCGCATGGCCGTGGTAAAATAGGGAAACGGAACAATGGCCGCGTCTGGCGTACCGAGCGCAAACCGGCGGCGGCGCGCGTACGGGCGGCATTCGGCAAACGAAAGGAGCCTGTTGGTATGAGCTTTCGGAAAGCGGAAATCGAAACCTTTTCCCTGAAACCCTTCGAGGCGATCGGGAAACAATGGATGCTGATCAGCGCGGCGAAAGGCGGCGTTGTGAACACCATGACCGCAAGCTGGGGCGGCCTGGGCGTGCTGTGGAATAAAAACGTGGTGACCGTCTACATCCGCCCGCAGCGATACACGCGCGATTTTGTGGACGCGGGGGAATTCTTTACGCTCACCCTGTTCAACGGCCACCGGCAGGCGCTAAACGTTCTGGGGTCGAAATCCGGCCGCGACGGCGATAAGATTGCCGAGGTCGGCTTCCATGTAACCATGGTGGACGGCCAGCCCACCTTCGCGGAGGGCCAAACCGCGCTCGTCTGCCGGAAGCTGTACCGCGGGCAAATCCGCCCGGAGTGCTTTATGGACGAAGCACTTTGCCGCGCCATGTATCCCAAGATCGACTATCACTTCCTCTACATCGCTGAAGTGACCGCGATTTACGAAAACGAGGGGTGACGTATATACGTTGTTCCATCATGCTTGAACAAGCGGATTCTCATCCGAGATTCATCTTTGAGCAAGCTTTGCGTCATTGCGGATGAACCTCGAGCGAAGGGCATTCATTCAAGAATGCCCTTTTTTATACTTTTCGGAAGGTTCACAAAGGGTTTGATCCGATATGGAAATACCTGGCTGGTAAAGATTGCCTAAGTTTTCTTATAATATTAAGAATACGTAGAATGCTGTGGAGTAAAGCCAATAGCTTGACGCTTGCTGGGGTTTCGGATATCATGTCGCCTATAGAACCATACGATATTAAATATTGTCTGGAGGTTATGCTGATCGTGCTCAAATTGCCCCAAGTTCTGCGTAACCCTGTCAATGGTTTGGTTATCGTAAGCGGAACGTTCTTCAGTTCGATACTGGCATTCAATACGACGACACAGGGAATAATAGCATCTCTGATTACATTTCCCATTACCCTGCTATTCTATGCGTATATATGTCAAAAATACCAATATGCGCAGAAATATTTCCGCTTTCAAAACAGATTTCGTTGCTATTTTACGGCCTTATGCAGTGTATATATCGTATATAGGATTGCGGAAAGTGTATACATGTCTGGAATCGTTACACTCCTTCGCAATCAG
>CAYRPW010000333.1:0-2882 GCA_964426145.1 uncultured Oscillospiraceae bacterium | reverse complement strand
CCCCGTGGTCAGCTACTGGAAGATGACGGTTGACGAGGATGCGGTGGAGAAATCCGATCTATTGTACCCGCTCACCCCCGAGCGCTATGCCCAGATCAAGCAGGAGATGGAACAAAAGCTCATAGACGAAGTCAAGGGCGATCCGGAGCTTCTGGAAACGGCCTGGGCGGCCGCCGTGAGCGAAACGCAGGCGCTGTACCAGGCGGTGCTGGCGGGCAGCGATGCGGCTTCTTTCACCCTGCAGGTCACGCAGGCGGAGACAATTACAAAAGAATAGTGCGGCCTGTTTTTCCAAGCCGCACTTCGAAAATATTCCCGTTACCGCGCGCCTATTCGGCCAGTTTGTAAATCGCCAGCGCGTCCTTGCGGCCGATGACGATATACCCGCCGATCACGCTGTCCTCCCGGGGCAGCGCTTTGTTTGTGAGCAATTCCAGATCGGCGTTTTCGATTCCCGCTTCGCGCAGACTAACGGGCATGCCCAAGGATCGGTAAGCGTCCTCAAGCCGCCGCACGCCCTCCAGCGCAAGCGCGGTTTCGCTGCGCTGCGCCGGGTCGGCGTCGAAAACGTCCACGGCAAACTGCGCGATCTTTTTGGGGTTTTGGCGGAGCGCGTACTTCATCCACGCGGGGAAGAGCACCGCAAGCGCCGCGCCGTGGGCCAGGTCAAACGCGGCGGACAGCTCATGGCTCAGCTTGTGCGAGACCCAGTCGCCGATACGCCCGGTTTCAAGCAATGTATTATGCGCCAGCGTGCCCGCCCACATGATTTCGGCGCGCGCGTCGTAATCGGCCGGGTTTTGCAGCACGAGCGGGGCTTGATGGAGCACGGTGCGGATCCCGGCGGCAATCATGCGGTCGGTCAGCTCCACGTGTTCCACGGTGGTGAAATAGCGCTCCATCATGTGCGCCATAATGTCCACCGCGCCGCAGGCCGTTTGGTACGGCGGCAGGGAAAACGTCCACTCGGGGTTCAGAAGCGAGAACGTGGGGACGTTGGTCAGCGATAGAAAACCGCGCTTGAGCATGCCGTTTTCATTGGTGATCACGGAGGAGTAGCTCATTTCGCTGCCCGCGGCCGCATGGGTCAGAAGCACGCCCAGCGGCAGGGAGGTTTTCGGTTTTTGCCTGTAGGTATAGAAATCCCACACGTCGCCTTCGTACGGTACGCCGTTGCAGATACCCTTGGCGGTGTCAATCACGCTGCCGCCGCCCACGGCAAGCACCAGGTCCACATGCTCCCTGCGGCACAGCGCAATGCCCTCGTACACGCGGGAAAGCAGGGGGTTTGGCACGATGCCGCCCAGTTCGAACACCGTAAACCCGCCTTGTTTCAATACGCCCGTTACTTCGCCGTACAGGCCGGAACTTTTGATGGAGCTGCCGCCGTATACGACCAGCACCCTGGTGCCGTAACGCGCCGCTTCCTCCTGTAAATGGGAAAGCGCGGTTTTTCCGAAGATGATTTTCGCGGGGTTCTGAAATACGAAGTCGATCATCGGGTTCTCCTTAGCAAACCGTTTATAGCCTGGTAACGGCGGCGATGAGCCGGTCGTTGCTCTCCACACGGATCCGGTCGCCTGCCGCAAACCCGGCCATGGATTTGTATTGGTCCAGATAGAACACGCGGTCGTCCTCCGGGTCGTCTTTTTCGCCTACGTTGATCTCCACGGTATAGCAGTCAATCCCGTCGCGGTCGATCACGTCCGCGCTGACCGATTTGAGGATTCCCTCGCTCACGCGCTTCTGCCCGTCGAGCATATAGTCCAGATGCTTTTTGTATTTGCGCATCGGGCCCAGGTACACGCCGTAGAAAAAGATGGCATACGCGCCGCTTACAATGGTGAGCGCGCCCGATACGATCCAGCCGCTTTCGTCGTGGCGGAGCCGGTACCACACAAACGCCGCCACGGCCAGCAGCAGCAGCAGGGCCGCGGGAATCCACACCACCGCGCTGCGCTTTTTCACCGCCGCAGCCGCCGCTTCCCGGTCCGATTGCGAATACAGCATGTGTTTTACTCCTTTGCGTCGGTCGGGGTTTTCTTCTTGAATTGCAGTAACTTGATGGCGACGTAGAAAAGCGTCAGCACCAGAAATACGCCGGTCAGCCCCAGCAGCGTGGTGACCAGCCCCTTGGAAAAAATGGACATAGCCGCAAGTTTGCTTTCGGATACCGCGGCTGCGGAGGCAAGGGGTAACAGCATCATACGTATCTCTCCTTTACCAGCCGATCAGCATGCCGACCAGCGTTATCACAAGGCCGCCCGCGACGATCGAGCCCAGCTGGCCCGAAACGTTGGCGCTGGTAGCCTGCATCAGCAGGAAGTTGTAGGGGTCGTCCTGTTTGGCCATTTTCTGAATCACGCGCGCGCTCATCGGGAAGGCGGAAATCCCCGCCGCGCCGATCATCGGATTGAGTTTCTCCTTGCGGAACAGGTTCAGAAACTTGGCGAACAGCACGCCGCCCGCGGTATCGAACACGAAGGCGAGCAGGCCGAGCGTCAGGATGAACAGCGTATCCCAGCGCAGGAATTTGTCGGCCGCCATCGTCGAGCCGATCGTAAGCCCCAGCAGGATGGTGACGAGGTTGGCCAGTTCGTTCTGCGCGGTTTTGGACAGGCGCTCCAGCACCTTGCACTCGCGCAGCAGATTGCCGAACATCAGGCTTCCGACCAGCGGCACGCTCATGGGCACGATGATGCCCGCAAGAATGGTGACGATGATGGGAAACAGGATCAGCGAAAGCCGGGACGCGTGGTGTTCGGTATACGTCATGCGGATGGTGCGCTCCTTTTTGCTCGTCAGCGCGCGGATGATCGGCGGCTGGATGACGGGCACGAGCGCCATATAGCTGTACGCGGCCACCGAGATCGGCGCCATGT
>CAYRPW010000332.1:0-2888 GCA_964426145.1 uncultured Oscillospiraceae bacterium | reverse complement strand
GTAAACCGCAGCATCGGCTGTGCGCTGAGCGCCTGATAATCGATCTCGTCTTGCACGTCTTCGCCGTTGAGTTTCAACAACACATCCCCTGGCGTCAGGCCGGAGCGACGGGCTGGAGAGCCGTCCTGAACCGCTGTGATCACATGCCGCATCCGCACCACTCCTCGCAGTCGAAGATGCTGTCCATTATTCGTTGTTTTTCCCGCGCTGTCAAGTCAATCACGGTAAAATGGACGGATTGGTCAGCGCATAGAAGGCTGGCTTGGGGGTTCCGTCGCCATGAAACAGCAGCGGATAGTGATCGGATTTCCAGCTTAAGCTGTCAAACGTGCCCCAGGTTTGCACGGCAACAATCTGGTCCGCATACGAGAGCAGCACCTTCATGATATCCTCATATCGCTTCGCCTGGAGCATTAACTGCGCTTCGGTTTGATCGTCTACCAGTATATCCAGTTCGCTCACGCGCACCAGTAGGCCCATTTCCGTTATCCTGTGAAGCGCAAGGTTAATCTGCGATACGGTGGGAGTGTTCAATTGATAATGGCATTGCAACCCGTGACCGTCCACCAGGTCGTCCGCCTGCAGCGCAGCCAGAAGATCAAGGATGCCGCTTAACTTGGGCTGATACGGCGTGGAGTAATCGTTATAGAATAAAAGCGTATCTGCAGGCGCGTATCGGCGGGCATACCGGAATGCCTGCAAAACGAAATCCTCGCCGACGATTCGGGTGAAGTTACTGTCGCGGTACTTGCCCGTCTCGTCGTCAATCGCCTCGTTGACGACGTCCCAGGATACGATGAGGCCCGGGTAATTCTCCGCCATGTATTCCATCGTAATCCGCACATAGTTTTCCATGCGTTCCAGCATAACGTCGCGGGTTACATAGGGCTTGCTGCGGGAATAGGATTCACGGAAAAACTCGTCCGGCGTCTGGCTGTGCCAGAACAGAACGTGGCCATGGACTTTCAAACCGTTTGCTTTGGCAAATTCCAGCAGCGGCTTAACCGAGTTGAAATGCAGCGCAACGCTGCCCTGATCGTCCTTGGAGACTTTGGCGGAGTTATACAGATCCAGCACGTTTTCGGGTTTCAGCTCGTTTTCCGGCGTGATGATGGAGTATTGCGACAAGTACAGGGGAAGCCTGTCGGCATTGCGCAGTTCGGCGCTGCTGAGCGCGCTTCCGAAATCGAAAACGTCCGCATAGAAATCCTTGAGGGAAGGCAGGCCGGTTGCCTGCCCGGCTTGGGAGGCGGTATTCGGCAATCCCAATATCAGGAGTAGGGTTGCAAGCAGAAATATCCCGTGTCCTTTCATATTTCAGGTTTCCTCTCGTCTGTTTTCACGGAGTTTCTGTTGTCAATTTAACATAGCGGCCATCATTTGTAAAGCCGCGGTAAACGGGGACGGACAACCGCAAGCACTGCTTGTAAGGCTTTTATCATCTGTGTTATAATCAGAAACAATCGTGCCTATGCCCGATTGTTCCGGCGTATGAAACGGCTTGTATATGCGGAGGCGCACGCATGAACCAATGCTATCAGGAAAGAACCGATCTGGCACGGTATCTGGATCGTGAATTGACGTGGCTTCAATTCAACCATCGTGTGCAAAAAGAAGCGGAAAACCTGCGCAATCCGCTTCTGGAGCGTGCCAAATTTCTGGGCATCGTTACCTCCAATCTGGATGAGTTTATGCAGGTCCGCTACGTCAGCATCTTAAAGGACGGGCGGAGCGTAAACAACGATACGGTTCTTGCAAGCGGCTTGACCCGCAAGGATAAGCTGGACCGCGTCAATCATGCGATCGAAGAGCAGCAGCGGATGCAGTATGTGATCTATCAGGGATTGATGAAAGAGCTTTCCGGTCATCGCGTGCTGTTTTTCCCGGAGTATGAACCCACCGAAGCGATACAGGCGGAAATCAAGCGGATATTCTGGAGCGAGATCATGCCCAAGCTCAAGGTGATTCCTTGGGGTGAAGAATACTGGCCCATGAACCAGAAAAAGCTTCGCATGATGGTCAAACTCCGGCCTAAAAACGGGATGGACGTGCGGTATGCCATGGTTTCCTATCCGGGAACGCCTCGCGTATTCAGGCTTCCTTGCGCGGACGGCGGGCTTTGTTTTATCCGGCATGAAGATTTGCTGCGGCAATGGCTGTGGATGATGTTCCCGCAGGACGATATCCTGGAGGCCAGTGCGTTTCGAATCATCCGAAATCAGGAGTTTCCGCTGGACCCGCAGGAAGACGTCGTTACCGCGGTTCGTGAAATGCTGGTGAAGCGCACCACGGGAGACGTGATGCGTTTGGAAGCGGAAGCCGCAGTCAGCGCCGAAACGCTTGCCCTGCTGGCGCAGAAACTCCACGTGCCGGACGGGCAGGTAAGTAAAGCCGCGGGCCCGCTGGATTTGAATAAACTGATGATGACCTGCTATACCATGATCGACCTGCCGGAGTTAAAGTACCCCCAGACCAAACAGCGGATCATTCACGAGCTGATGGATCAGCACATATTTCAGCGAATTCGGGAGCGGGACTTTTTGCTGTTTCATCCCTATCACAGTTTCGAACCGATTATTAACCTCTACAGCCGGGCTGCGATTGACCCGAATGTCGTCAGTATTCAAACGACGTTGTACCGCGTCGGCAATAACAGCCAGGTGGTGCGCGCCCTTACTAAGGCGGCCGAAGCGGGCAAGCGCGTCAAGGTTCTGATCGAAACCCAGGCGAGGTTTGACGAAGAAACCAATCTGGCCAATGCCGATCGGCTGCGGCGTGCAGGGTGCGACGTGATTTGCGGTATCCGGGGATTGAAAACGCACAGCAAGGCGATCCTGATCACGCGCTGGGAAGACGGAGAACTTCGGTATTACGTACATCTGGGAACG
>CAYRPW010000331.1:1197-2891 GCA_964426145.1 uncultured Oscillospiraceae bacterium | reverse complement strand
GGTGCTGTCATCCGTCGCAACAGCGGTGCTGTCATCCGCCACAGCAGCGGTGCTATCATCTGCGGCAGTGCTGTCATCCGTTACAACAGCGGCGCTGACATCCGCCGCGGTTTCATCCGTTGCGGCGCTGGTCGTCGCCGCGTCGGCGATATCCGCCGCGGGCACTTCGGCAGCCGCAATGCCGGTATCTGCAGCCGTCTGTACGGCCTGATCGTTCGTATTCAAGGATGCGGCATTCGCAACAGTCAACACGGCGCCCAGCATCATAACCGCCACCGCGGCGGAGAGGACGATCGTCCACATCTTCCTGTTCTTCATCACAAACCTCCGTAACATTTTTTCCGAGCAATTGTTGCTTGGATGTTACGAATATTACAATAGTATTACAGCCAGGTCAACCCTGATTGGAATACACTGTCATAGGAATATATTCCTTTCTACGCCCGCCTCGGTTGTCTTGCGCCGTTTTGTTCGAAACAAAGAGGCGGTTGACAAAATATTTTGATCAAAACCGGCTATTCTTGTTTTGATCGCTATACCGGGTTGTATATATACTGCAGATCGTATTCAGCAGCTATAATGCAAAAGGTTCAATCACCTCACACGGTGAGCGAAAGGGGGGGCGAAATGAGATTATACCAGAAAATTGGTTTACTATGCTTCAGCGCAATCGTGCTGGCGATCACCTTCTATATCAATTTTACATCCCGGATTCGGGAGTTTGAAAGTGAAGCACAGTCCAGAGAAGCAGGCATTAATGCATATATCGACCAAAGCAGTACCTTCATCGGCCTGATGACGATATATGGCAATCAGTATTTAGCGTCCGAAGGCCGCGAAGATTCTGAGCTTATCAGTCTGCTCCGGTACGACTCCGAACAAAACACGTTCGACATGGATGCGGTAGAAGGAAGCGAGTATTCTGTGACCGCAGGGAATCTGACTGGCATCGGAAGCATTCCGGAGAGCGGCACATACCGGGACGAGATCAACCTCGCGCTGGAGTACAGCCAATACTTCAGCAACTTTTACTGGAAAATGCCGGATGTCGCATGGCTGTACTATACGAGCGACAGCGGTTTCATCAACATGTATCCGTGGATCTCCGCGGAGGATTTCGCGTATTCGGACACGCTCAAGCGCGTACCCTTCTATACTGTCGCAACACCCGAAAACGATCCCCTCCGGCAGGCAGTCTGGACCCCCGTATATTTAGACGAGGCCGGAAAGGGGCTGATGGTCACATTATCCAGCCCGGTCTATCAGGGAGATACCTTCAGGGGTGTGGTGTCGCTGGATCTGACAACCGATCGGCTGGGCGAATTGATGGGCTCCGAATACCTAGGCTATATCGTGGACGATCATAATTATATCGTCGCAGCCAGTCCCAATGCCGAATTCGGAGCAGCCAAGATCGTCTTCAGCGACTTGCTCAGCCTGACTCACAGCGAAACGGAAGAGATGAACAGCATGCCGGCCGGCAAAGTCCAAATGATTGGCGGAAGCTATGTCTACCGGGTCAATTTTAAAAATACGCTCTGGAGAGCTTACTTTTCCGTATCAATCTGGGCAATAGCCGGATTATCCGCATTGTTTACCCTGCCCGTTTTAGCCTGCTGCATATTCCTGTTCCTCGCCTTTGCGGAAAGTGAAAAACGCAGAAAGACCCAGCTGGCGCTCGTGAATTCGCTGGC
>CAYRPW010000331.1:0-1187 GCA_964426145.1 uncultured Oscillospiraceae bacterium | reverse complement strand
CTATCATAACCTGTTGGAAAACGCCGCGAAGCATGACTTTCTCACCGATACCTGCAACCGCCGGGGGCTGGCGGAAATCTATCAGGCGCATGCCAAAAAGCCAGGAGCCGAAAAAGCGCCGGTCTCCTTTATCATGAGCGATATCGACAAGTTCAAACACTTCAACGATACGTTCGGGCATACTGCGGGCGACAGGGTTCTGGTAGAGATTGCCCGCATCATGAAGGAAAGCATTTCACGCGACGATGTGGTTTGCCGCTGGGGCGGAGAGGAGTTTGTCATCATGCTGCTGGACACACCCTTTGATGCGGCGATGCGTATGGCCGAGACAATCCGGAAGCGGATTGAAGCGACCGTAATCCCGTGGGCCGATTCGGCCGAGCTGCGCGCCACGATGACGTTCGGCGTCGCGGAGCTGGCTGAAGAAGAAGAAATGCAGGCGTGCATAACCAGAGCGGACGGTGCAATGTATTCCGGCAAAGGAAAAGGCAGAAATCAGGTTGTCGGGTATCCTCACTGAACAGCTTACCCATAAAGCGGCGCAACCTCAGCGCCGCTTTTTTTGCTATTTCGCCAGTTCGCACAGCTTGCGCGTGGTGTTGGCGTTGCGGATGGTGATGGCGTCGTACACCTTGGAGCCGACCACACGCGAGAGCCGCGTACGCGAAAAGGTCGCCATCGGCGCGGACCAGAAGATGACCCGGCCATAGCTTGCGGCCTTCTCATACTCCGGCTTCATCTGCCCCACCTCCGCGTAGATATCCTCCACCGTCGCGGGCGCGATCACGAAGATGGCGTTATGCTTGGCGTCCTCGTCCCTCCCCCACCACTCCGGCGCATGCCCGATCGCCTCATCCAGCTCGCGCGCGGAGATCACGCATACCGGCACGGCAAAGCCAAAGTTTTCTTCGATGACCGTGCGGGTCTGGGCCTGCAGCGTTTCCGGCTCCGCCTCATCGGCGGAGAAAACCACGTTGCCGCTCTGGATATAGGTGGACACGTCCGCAAAGCCCGTGGCGGCCATCGCCGTTTTCAGCTTGTCCATCGGCAGCTTATTCTTGCCGCCCACGTTGACGCCGCGCAGCAGCGCGATGTACTTTTGCATGTTGTCTCCTCAAATTTCCGCTTGGACGCATCGCTCGCTGATATTGCACACTGTCCACGGTTTTGGTTTATTCAGCGTCAAT
>CAYRPW010000330.1:0-2907 GCA_964426145.1 uncultured Oscillospiraceae bacterium | reverse complement strand
ACAGCTTGCTTTGGCCTTCGATTTTCTCGGGCATCTTCGCGTCGGGCGCGTCGAGGTGCGCGCGGATATACGCCGCATAGTTGCGGGTCATGCGGATATAATCCGCATAGCTCAGGGATTTGGGTTCTCCGTCCTCAAGCCAGAGCGCGGCTTCCGTATCACCGTAATTGTTGATAATATCAAATAAATTCTGAAGCGTTTTGTTGGTGCGAAGCTGGTCACTGTACTTTTTCACGTCATGTACGGCTGTAATGGTTATCCCTTCTTTCCGTAATAATCGCGGAGAATGCGCATGGTCAACCGGGCCGGCAGTGCGTTATGCAATACAACGGCAGCCTTTTGGTCGATCTTTGCGATACGGATGCGAAATTTCATCCGCTTGCGATTTGCGTTTCGAACGACATGCTTAGCCAGCTTTGCCGGGGTTAAGCCGTGTTCTTCGTCGTTTTGGATCTTCTCCACACCGGCTGCAAAGGCGCCTGCGTATACGGAGCCCGTATCAATCTGCGCGGAAAGGCGGCAGCGCTGGCTTCCGCCGCGGTGATCGCCGGGTTCCACCACGCAAACCTGCACGCCGGAGCCTTCGCATTCCATGGCGAGGCATTCCGCATACCCTTCCACGGCGTGTTTGGAGGCAACGTAAGCGCTTTGGAACGGGATTCCGAGCAACCCGTTGATCGAGGAGAAGAGCACGATTTTCCCGCTGTTTTGCGAGCGCATCACGGGCATGACGTGCGAAACGAAGTCCGTCATACCCAGGAAGTTGGTTTGCATTACGCGGGCATAGTCGTCGGTTGCGGTCAGTTCACAGGGGGACAGGATGAGAATGGCGGCGCAATAGACCAGAACATCCACGCGCTTTCGCAGCGAGAAAGCTTCCCGCATAAACGCTTCGCGGCTTTGCCGGTCGGTTACGTCGAGGTTCAGTTCGCGGATCGGCCCCGCTTGTTTGGAAGCGTCGAAAGAACGGGCGCCGGATACGACAAACCAGCCATCTGCGGCAAACGCCTTTGCCGTGGCGAGCCCAAGCCCGCTGGAGCCGCCGATGATCCAAACGGTTCCCTTTTCCACTTGGTTTCCTCCGCGTATGAGTGCAATATAAAACATGATGATTATACCGTAAAGTCGTAACGGTTGCAACAAGGAAGGGGATCGGGTATACTACAGCGCATGAGCGCGGCAGCCGCAAACGAAGTTCCGAAAGGAAGGGTATTTGCCTTGACCGATGTATCCGTACAAAGAGTGGAACGGTACGACACAGACCTGATCTACCAGGCCGTATGCCGTCATTTTGAGGCGCTGGCATTCGACCGGAAGTTAGCGCCCGATGCAAAAGTGCTTCTGAAACCCAATATGCTGCTGGCGAAGAACCCGGCGGATGCCGCAACCACGCACCCTTTGTTTTTGCGCGCGGTCGCGGTGCGGCTGCGCGAGCTGCATGTGAAAACGATCGTGCTTGCGGACAGCTCCGGGGGCCTGTATAACGAGCGTACGCTGCGTAAAACCTACGATACCTGCGGCTTCTCCGCGCTTGCCGACGTGCTGACGCTGAACTTCGACGTGACCAGCGGAAAAAGGAACGGGTTTCCCGTTCTCACGCCGATCCTCGACGCGGATATCGTCATCAACTGCGCCAAACTGAAAACCCACGCGCTGATGGTGATGACGGCCGCGGTGAAAAACATGTTCGGCAGCATCCCGGGGATTAAAAAGGCAGAGTACCACTGCGTCAAGGCGACGATCGAACCGTTTACAAAAATGCTTCTGGATCTGCACGAAACAGTGAAACCTGACATAAACCTGGTGGATGCCATCGACTGCATGGAAGGCAACGGCCCCAGCGGCGGTACGGTGCGTTCCATGGGCTATACGCTGGCGTCCCCGTGCGCGTACGCGCTGGACGATACCTGCGCAAGGCTTGCGGGCATCAACCCGCAGCTGGTGCGCACCATCCATTGGGCGCGCAGGCGCGGGCTGTATAACCCGGAAGCCGTTCGCACGGTGGGCGACGAGCTCATTCCGGCGGATCCAGCCTTCAAGCTGCCGGATTCCGTGGTGAAAAAGGAGCGCTTGTTCTCGCTGGCAGGCATTCGCCGCGCGACATGGGCAAGAACGTCCACCATGCCGTTTGTCAACGCAGAAAAATGCATCGGCTGCGGCAAGTGCGCGGAAGCTTGCCCCAAACAAATCATAACGATCACCGATACGGTTGCGTTCATCCCCAAGAAGGGGTGTATATCCTGTTTTTGCTGCCACGAGCTATGCCCGGAAAAGGCGATCGACATTGTGAAAAGATAACGGTTTTATGGGCTTGTAAAAGAGGATTCCGCGCCTGGTTCGCCGAATTTGAACAGGGAAAACTCCGTGAAAGCCGCTCTGCAGGCGCGGAGAAAAACAGGAGGATTGTACCATGAAAAAATACGTTTGCTCGGTTTGCGGATACGTCTACGACGAGGCGGATGGCGATCCCGATAACGGCGTTGCCGCCGGAACCAAGTGGGATGACCTGCCCGGCGATTGGGTCTGCCCCGTATGCGGCGCCAGTAAGGATGAGTTCGAGCTCGAAGCATAAACGCGATCTTGGTTCATCGTGGACCGGCGAATCGACCGGTCCATGATTTTCAGCTGAATGTTTGAAGTGCGGCGGCGGCTGCGTAGCCTTTTTGCGCCGTCTTTTGGATGCGCAACAAGCCGTGATACGCGAGAAATGATCGGAAGTTGTTGAGAATGATCATGAAACAACTGGTTTACCATCTGGCAGTCGATATCGGCGCATCCGGCGGCCGGCATATTCTGGGTGCCATCGACAACGGAAAGCTGATCACAAAAGAAGTGTACCGCTTTGAAAACGGTGCCAAAATGAACGGTACGCACCTCTGCTGGGATGCCGATGCGCTGCTTGACCAT
>CAYRPW010000329.1:0-2908 GCA_964426145.1 uncultured Oscillospiraceae bacterium | reverse complement strand
GGGCACGCCTGCGATCGTCAGCCGCACGCTGATCCTTCCGCCCCAGAGCTTCATGGGCGCCGCCGAAGCGCAGCTGCGGCAGACCTTCGTGGAAACCAGCGCGTTTGCCGGCGTATACGATACGCCCGTGGACCGCATGAGCGCGTACGAGTACCTTGCCGCCACCATGAATCAGGGCCGCCCGGCTGTACCCGCGCCCGCCCCGGTGGCCCCGTCGCCCGTGTTTACGGCCGCGCCCGCCGCGCAGGATGCGCCCGCGTTTATGGTGTTCAATCCGGCCACCGGCGGCTATCAGCACAAGGAAATCCCCTCCATGGCGGCGCAGATCGCGCCCGCGCCCGCCCAGCAGGCGCAGCAGGCCGTTACCCAAAGCGTGCTCGTGCTGGACCCCGAAACGGGCCGGTACACGCGCAGGGAAATGGCCCTGGCGCTGGACCCCGCCACGGGGCAGTACATGCCCGTATCGGCGCCCGCGCAGCCCCAAGCGGCCGCGCAAACGGAGAAGGAACGCTTGCGGGCTGAGAAGGAAGCGCAGGCGCTGGAACGCCGCAACTATATGGATTCACTGCGGGACGAGCGCGCCGACCGTGCCCGCAAGAACGACAGCTTACTGGGCCGTGTGCAGAACACCGCCATTTCCACCGCCACGCGCACCGTGGTCAGCCAGCTGACACGCGGGCTGCTGGGCAGCCTGATCGGCAAAAAGTAACCCATAGCGGTCAATACGCCGCGCCGCGCGTCCGGTATGCACGCATGCCGGATGCGTCCGCATCACCTGCACGAAGGAGGGCATGCCTTGCCACGCTATGAATACCGGCACCGCAAACCGCAGCGGCGCAAAACGCGGCTGTGCGGCGTGCTGTTTTTGGTCGCGCTTACGCTTGCGCTTGCGTATCCGTTTTTCGAAGCCTTTCACGTAAACGTGGAGGATACGACCGTCACCACGCAAAACCTGCCGTCCAACCTGCGCAACCTGAAAGTGGTATTCCTTTCCGATTTCCACCAAAACCTGTGGAACAGCCAGGCGCGCACCGACGGACTGATCAAAACCGTCAACGGCCTAAGCCCGGATCTGGTGCTTCTGGGCGGCGATTACGCCGCGGACCCGGAAAGCGCGGTTGCCTTTTTTGAAAACCTGCCGCTCATTCAGGCGCGGCTTGGCGTATTCGGCGTGCTGGGCGCAAGCGATCGCAGCAGCGACCAGGCCGGCTTACAAGAACTCCTGGAGGCCATGCTCGGCGCGGGCGTAACCCCGCTGGTCAACGAGGTGGTCAGGCTTCGGGTAGGGCAGGCGGAACTGGTGCTTGCGGGGATCGACGATCTGGAACAGGGGCATCCCGATCTGCCCGGCGTGGCCGCGCAGCTGAGCACGGACGATTTCGTGATCCTGGTCGGCAGCAACCCGGACCTCTTGAGCGACGCGGTGAAAGCCGTGGATCAGGATGGAAAGACGCACTGGTTTGATATCGGCCTGTTCGGGCACACGCACGGCGGGCAGATTACGCTGTTTGGCAAGCCGCTCCTCTCCGCGTTCAGCCCCAAAACGTCCTCCCGTTACCTGTCCGGGTGGATTTCCGAAAACCGCGCCAACATTCTGATCTCCAACGGCGTGGGCACCACCATCGTGCCGATGCGGCTCTTCGCCCCCGCGCAGATCCACATGATCCGCCTGCGGTAATGGCTTTGGCTTGCTTGCGCAGGCGTCAAGATGCAATGGAACGAAAAAAGAGCCGATGGTTCGGCTCTTTTCAATTTCATCGGGGTGTGCGAAGCTGCCGAGAGGATCATGAACGCGTTTTACCCCTTGCTGGGTCAACAATCACGGCTTACCGGATCCATTGTGGTTGCAGCTCACCACGCCGCGTTCCGCGTCCAGCGTGACCACCGAACCGCTGTGGAGAATTTTGGTGGCGTTTTCCGCGCCGATCAGCATGGGCAGCACCAGGCTCATGGCGGCGATCGCGCCGTGGCCGTTGATGTCGTCGTCCTCCAGCACCAGGCCGCTTGCCTTGCGCAAAAGCGGCAGCAGGCGGTTGGTGGTCTGGCGGATCACCAGAATGTCGCCCTCCTGAAATTGGTCGATCGCCTCCTGCTCGGACTGGCACACGCACAGCTGCGCGCAGGCGCTGGTATGGCCGAAGCCTTTGCCCGTAACCAGAATATGGCCGACCACGTGCACCTTCATTAAATTGGTGGTGCCGCTGATGCCAAGCGGCACGCCCGCGGTCATCACCACCACCTCGCCGTCGTGCAAAAGCCCCGCCTTCTCGCCCGTTTCCACGGCGCGCTCAAACAGGTCGTCGGTGTTGTAGGCTTCCTCCATGGTCAAAGGGATCACGCCCCAGCTTAAGTTGAGCTTGCGGCGGGTGCGCTCGTCGGTCGCGCAGCAGATAATGGGGCAGTTGGGGCGGTATTTGGAAATCATGCGCGCGGTGCGGCCGGATTTGGTCACCGTCAGGATGGCCGCCGCGCCCAGGTCGTGCGCGGAGGTCACGGCGGCGTGGCTGATGGCGTTGGTGACGTCGGGAATGCGGTCGCTTTCGCGCTCCTTGAAGCGCTTCACGTAATTGATGTCCGCCTCGGCACGAGTGGCGATGCGCACCATGGTTTGCAAAGCCTCGATGGGATACTTGCCCGCGGCGGTCTCGCCCGACAGCATAATAGCGCTGGTGCCGTCGTAAATCGCGTTGGCTACGTCGGTAGCCTCGGCGCGGGTGGGGCGTGGGTTGGTGATCATACTTTCCAGCATCTGCGTGGCGGTAATGACCTGCTTACCGGACGAATACGCCTTGCGAATCAGCATTTTTTGCAGCACAGGCACTTCTTCCAGCGGAATTTCCACCCCCAGATCGCCGCGCGCCACCATCACTCCGTCACTGACGCGCAAAATTTCATCGATGTTCTTAAC
>CAYRPW010000328.1:1555-2919 GCA_964426145.1 uncultured Oscillospiraceae bacterium | reverse complement strand
AACTGTAATGAAAGTAGCAATAACAAGTACGGGCAATAGTCCCGACAGCAAGCTGGATCAGCGTTTCGGGCGCTGCAACTGTTTTGTCATTTATGATACCGAAACAAAAGGTATTGAGTTTATTCCAAATGCTAACAAGGATGCCCTTGAGGGCGCCGGACCTGCTTCAGTTCAATTAGTTACATCACGCGGTGTGGAAAAGGTTATCTCGGGAGAATTCGGGATAAAGATCAAATCCCTTTTCGACAGCCTTAAGATACAGTTGATTGTATTCAAGGAACCGGGAAAAAAGATAATTGAGATAATTGACATGTTAAATAAACAGCAAAGTAACGAACTATGAAGAAAAAGATAGCAATTCCTCTGGAAGAGGGGATATTATGTTCGCATTTTGGCCATTGCCGGCAATTTGCAATAATTGATGCAGATGAGAACATTGTTACCGGAGAAACTTTAATAACGCCTCCTCCGCATGAGCCCGGATTGCTGCCAGGCTGGCTTGCTGAAAAAGGTGTGACTGATGTTATTGCAGGCGGAATGGGACAGAGGGCCATTAACCTTTTTAACGAACAGAAAATAAACGTTTTCGTTGGGGCTCCGATCAAGCCTCCAAAGGATCTAGCAAATGATCTCCTGAACGATTCATTATCTGCTGGCGCCAATTCTTGCGACCATTAGGCTCGAAAGGACTTGTATGATATCTGATTACCGTTGTTTCTATTGTTTTGCCAGAGCTTTTGAACGATTGCTTACGCAGGATGGAATTTCTCAGAATGCAAAAGATAGTTTTACAAGGGGGATGGTGAATCTTTATGCTGAAAACTGGGGAAAGCATAATTCTCCCCTTTTTGCAAGGGAACTTCACAGACTTCTGCGCAGTTATACAGGAGACAGTGACCCATACAGGCAGGAGAAGAAGAAATACAATGACATGGCTCTTGGCCTGATTCCTGAGCTTGGCGGATTGGTGAGGCGAAGCCGCGATCCGTTTAACACCGCCCTTCGTCTTTCAATAGCAGGCAATATCATCGATTTTGCCGTACATGATAATTTCAATCTGCATGCCACTCTTGACCGGGTTCTGAGATCACCATTTGCCATTGATCAATCGGAACTTCTTAAATCCGCTCTCGGCAAGGCCCGTTCAGTGCTCTATCTGGGAGATAATGCAGGGGAGATAGTATTTGACAAGCTTTTTATAAAGACCATCGGTCATCCCAATCTTGTTTATGCAGTAAGAGGAGCTCCTGTGATTAATGACGCAACATTGGAAGATGCCGAATATGTTGGCATGAGTGAGGTTGCCGGAGTTATATCAAACGGCTTCGATGCTCCTTCAACAGTTATCAGTAAATCGAGCGATG
>CAYRPW010000328.1:1245-1522 GCA_964426145.1 uncultured Oscillospiraceae bacterium | reverse complement strand
CCTGGAGGGGCTGATACACCTGAATGATAAGAGAATTTTCTTCCTGCTTATGGTGAAATGCAACGTGATTGCAGAATTCCTCAAAGTGGAAAAGGACAGTTTTGTTGTGTTCAATTCTTCAGATGTTTAGAATTGCAGTAGCAAGCGGAAAAGGAGGTACGGGCAAGACCTTTGTCGCCACGAATATTTTTCAATCGCTGGTGAAAAAAGAGCTCGATGCCGTTCTGGTCGACTGTGATGCGGAAGCGCCGAATGCAGCTGCCTTTTTCACGAAGAA
>CAYRPW010000328.1:0-1235 GCA_964426145.1 uncultured Oscillospiraceae bacterium | reverse complement strand
CCCAGCGGATTCCGGTCATTGACGAATCGAAATGCGTGTATTGCGGGAAATGCCATGAGTATTGCAGTTACAATGCAATATTTATACTTCCTCCGGTTAAAATCATTAAGGTCATCGGTGATCTGTGCCACAGATGCGGGGCCTGTAGTTTTGCCTGCACTTATGATGCCATATGCGAAAAGCCGGATCCTCTCGGCATTGTCAATGTATTCTCGCAAAACGGCCGTCCTTCAATTATCGAGGCAAGGATGAATATAGGCGTAATGTCGGCAATCCCGGTCATTAAGGCTGCCATCAGGAATATTGATCCGGACACCGGAATTGCAATCCTCGACTCTCCTCCGGGAACATCATGCCCTTTTATCCAGACTGCGGCCACTGCCGATTATGTGATCCTTGTAACTGAACCTACGCCTTTCGGCCTGAGCGACCTGAGGCAAAGCGCTGACACTCTCAGGGAAATCAACAAACCCTGCGGGGTAATAATAAACAGGGCCGGATTGGGAAATAATGGAGTAAGGGAATATATTGACAAACAATGCATCCCTCTTCTGATGGAGATTCCATTCAGCAGACAGATAGCTGAAGTTTATTCCGAAGGGAAAATCCTTGCTGACACTGATCAGGTTTTTGCTCAGAGCCTTATTTCAATGGTGGAAAATATACAGCTGAACTATGGAAATAGCAGTGATCAGCGGTAAAGGCGGAACGGGCAAGACAAGCATAACAGCTTCATTTGCAACGATGGGTGGCGATGTGGTGCTCGTTGATTGCGATGTGGATGCTGCAAATATGTATCTTCTTTTTAATCCGGTTCATGAGGAGGAAGAAATTTTTATCTCAGGACACAAAGCGGTCATTGACTATGACCTTTGCACTTCGTGCGGTTTGTGCATGAACTATTGCAGGTTTGATGCCATATCGGAGGACAGGGGAAAAATAATAATATCGGAATTCTCCTGCGACGGGTGTTTCCTGTGTTCACGGGTCTGCCCTGAAAAGGCAATCACAGTGGTTGCAAGTGACAGGAGCATGATGTATGCAGGATCGTTCAGAAACGGCAAAATGGTATACGGACGACTGGCCCCCGGAGAGGGAAATTCGGGAAAACTGGTCAATGTTGTAAGGGAAAAAGCAAAACAGACAGCTGCCCATTACGGGCTGGATACCATTATCCTCGACGGGCCTCCCGGAATAGGATGCCCGGTGATCTCAACAATAACTGGGGTCGACAA
>CAYRPW010000327.1:0-2926 GCA_964426145.1 uncultured Oscillospiraceae bacterium | reverse complement strand
CATCTGTCGAGCCCTGCTCGACGATATACCCTCCGCACATGACCGAAACCCGGTCGCATATCTCCGCGACTATCCCGAAATTGTGTGTTATATAGAGCATTGCCATATTGTGCTGCTTTTGCAGCTTTCTGAGGATTTGAATTATCGCGGCCTGTATGGTTACGTCCAGCGCCGTGGTCGGCTCGTCGGCTATCAGCAGCTTCGGCCTGCACAGCAGTGCCATGGCGATCATAACGCGCTGCAGCATTCCGCCCGACAGCTCATACGGATATCTGCGCATCAGCTGCTCCGGGCTGCGTATGCTGACCTCGCGGAGCATGTCGATCGAACGCGCCGCGGCCTGGGCCCTGGACGCGGATTTATCATTGGCCAGCACTGTCTCTGTCATTTGATTGCCGACAGTGAACACAGGGTCCAGGCTGGTCATGGGATTTTGAAAGATCATGCTGATCTCCTTGCCCCGGATCGCCGCCGCTTTTTTATTGGAAAGGTTAAGGATATCCCGTCCTTTATACAGCACTCTTCCCCCGTTTATTCTGGCGGGAGGCTTAAGCAGCCCCAGGATCGAATACGAGCTGACCGTTTTCCCGCTGCCCGATTCCCCTACAAGGCCCATTACCTCGCCTTCCCTGACGGTGTAGCTGATGCTGTTAACTGCGTGCAGCTCACCGGCGGGAGTGCGGAAAGACACGTCAAGCTCCCTGACGTCAAGCAATATTTCAGACAAAGAGTCTTTATCCAAAAAAGCGCCTCCCCTTATTCCTCAATTCGCCGCTCCGCCCTTTTTCGAAAAGAGAGCAAAAAATCCTGCCTTTAAGCCACGCGCGGCCGGCAGTTCTCCTCTTGGATCCAGCGCGTCGCGCAGCCCGTCTCCCGTTAGGCTGACGGAGATAACGGTCAGAGAAATAGCAGCGCAGGGTATGATCATCTGCTGCGGAGCCAGCCTTATTAAGTGTTTGGCATGATAGACGATATTGCCCCATTCGGGGGTCGGGGGATTAATACCTATACTGAGGTAGCCGAGTATCGTACAGGTCAGCATTGATTCCGCCAACGCGCTTGTAAAGCGGACTATCAGCGCCGGCGCGACATTATGTATTACATGCCGGAAAATTATGCCGGAGTGCCTCACGCCCAAAGCCCTTGCGGCCTGTATATACTCGCTGCTCATAACGTTGATCGCGGAGACATGTACAAGACGCGCGAACTGCGGAATGGCGGCGATTGCTATCGCGTACATGAAATTGCCCTTCCCCCAACTGAGCACCACCTCAAAAACCAGCGCGAGCAGTATAACGGGAATGGCCGCGACAATATCCATAACAGGCGAGATCAAAAAATCTGCCCTGCCTCCGAAGTAGCCGGCCCCAATCCCGATAGCGCTGCCGATGATCATCGCTATCACAGTTGCTGTGAACGCGACTCTTATCGTTATTCTTCCGCCGTACAGGATCCGTGAATAATTATCCCTTCCGAGATCGTCAGTTCCCAGCCAATGCTCAACTGAAGGCTTTGCGAGCGTGTGATGCACGTTAATGGCGGAATAATCGTATTTTGTCATCTGCGGGGCCAGCACGCAGGATAAACAGATAAGTAAAAACACGGCGAGGGAAATAACGGCGATTTTGTTCCTGCAAAACCGCCGGATGGCATCCGTCCATATCCCTCCCGGTCTGTCTGCGCGCGATAATTTACTGGCCATCACCCGGCAGCCTCTTTTCTCTTCCTGCGGGCCGGTCTTTCGGCATATCGCAGCCTTATTTTCGGGTTAACCAGGGCATAAAGTATATCCGAGGCAAGATTCATGCACATGAGAATTATAACAAGTATCACCGAGCATCCGAGAATCTCATAATGGTCTCTGGTGCTGATGGAGCTTACCATAAACGAGCCGAGTCCGGGAACGTTGAAAAAGATCTCGACTACAAGCGTCCCGCAAAGCAGCTGCGCGATAAATCCGCCCAGAGTCGAAATAACCGGAAGCAGGGCGTTTTTCAGTGCGTGCTTTAAAACGACGCTCCTTTCCGGCAGGCCCTTTGACCGCAGCGCCGTTATGTATGGCTGATCAAGCACCTCAAGCATGCTCGAGCGCGCCATTCTCGCAACGGAGGCTATTCCTCCCAGCGCGATCGTGACAGCCGGAAGGATGTAAGCTTTCGGATCCGTATAAACATGAATTACCGGCAAAAGCCTCAGGCGAACGCAGACTACTATCGCAAGCACTATCGCTATCGTATACGGGGGCAGAGCCGACAGGAAAACCGTCACGACGCTAACGACGCGGTCTGCCGCGCGTCCTTTGCGCATAGCAGCGTATATGCCGAGCGGAATCCCGACGATCAATGTGAGGCCTACGCCGCTGAGCAGCAAAGACAGCGTGTTTTTGATCCGATATGCAATATCGCTCATTAAGTCCACTCTTGTCGCCGTCGATCTGCCGAAATCCCCGTAGGCGACTATGTTGTAAATATACCTCACGAATTTTGTGAAATAATTGTCGGAGGCGTTTATACCCGCAAAAAACGAGTCCAAAACATCGCCCCCTCTGTATACCGGCATCATAGCTATGCGGGAAGCCGGCAGGAAATACATCAAAGAGTATAAAATAAATAAGATCACAAGTATGGCAGGTATAATCAGGAGAGTGCGCTTGAGTATATATCTTGCCACTGACAGACTCACCCCGGTTCGGTTTTCCCTTTTGGCTGTGCCTTTTGCCGCGCGGCTGACTCAAATCACGGAGCGCAGACAGCGGATTTAAACAAAAAACAACACAATACGGTAAACATAGTACCACAAAGCGCCAGCTAACTTCAATACCGAACAAAATTTATGAAGGCATCGGAACGTACGCAGGCAACACCATCAACACTACTACAATTTGGTAGACATGACGACCTTCCTAGCGTATAATAAGGTTCCGGGC
>CAYRPW010000326.1:0-2933 GCA_964426145.1 uncultured Oscillospiraceae bacterium | reverse complement strand
CGTATCATTCCGTCTTCCACCAGCAGCTGCACGTTGATCCCGCCCCACGGGAAGCGTTCTTCCACCGAGAAGGTGTAGGGGATCTCCCGGGGAAAAACCCAGCCGGAACTGCCGTACTGCTGGGTCAGTTTGGTGATCGTGGGCTGATCCATCATCTTCTCGTCTAAAATCACCGGCTTGTAGCCGTAGATTTTCGCAAACGCCTTGAACAGCGCCGCTTCCAGGCTTTCAATGGTGATGTCGGGCGCGAGGGCTTTTAAGTTGATCACACGGGCAGGCACGCTTTTCACGCCGCGGTTTTGCAGTTTCTTCTGGTCGGCGGTCAGGTAGCGCCCCATCACGGCGGTATCCACGTCCACTAATATCGTGCCGTGATGATACGCGTTCTGCCCCGAGGTATAAAACGCGTTGCCGGAAAACTTCCGGTCGCCGATCTGCAGATCGTTCCTCCCGGTGAACATGGCCTTCAGGCCGTAGGCGGCAACCGCCGCCTGAATCACGGACAGCTGCCGGGGAATGTTGAAATCCGCCTTGGGCACGAGGAACGTGAAGTTCAGGTTGCCCATGTCATGATAAACGGTGCCGCCGCCGCTCAGGCGCCTGGCAATCTTCCCCCCGTCGCCCAGGAATTCTTTCACGCAGCACTCATACCACGGGTTTTGGTTGCGCCCGCACACGATGGTATGCGCATTCTGCCACAGATACAGGATGGCCGTCTCCTCGGGCAGCGTATCCAGCAGCTGTTTTTCGATGGCAAGGTTACGGTAGGGGTCCGTGCTTCGGGCGATGATACAGGCGGTTCGTCTGATCATGGTGTTTTACCTCTGTTTACTTTGTACCGCCGCCCGCGGCCCAGCGAAGAACGGGGGCGCGCGCGGCACGAACCTCGTCGGGCCTGCCGATTACGGCGTCGTGCGGTGCGAAGTGCAGTGTGTCCGGGTTCTGCCGGATCTCCGCAAGGATGGCGATCATCGCGTCTGCCGCCTTGTCCAGCGTTTCGAGGCTTTCGGTTTCCGTAGGCTCAAACATCAGCGCTTCGGCAACGATCAGCGGGAAATACATCGTCGGCGGATGGATCCCGTAATCGATCAGCCGCTTGGCCGCGTCCAGCGCGCGCACGCCGGTTTCCTGCCGGATCGGCTCCAGCGTCAGCACGAACTCGTGCATGCACTGCCGGTCCACGGCCAGGGTATAGCCCGCGTCGGTCAGCCGTTTCTTCAAATAATTGGCGTTGAGAACGGCGTGTTCCGCCACGCCGTTGAGGCCAGCGTCGCCCAGGAACTTGATATAGGCGAGCGCCCGCACCATCACGGCAAAGTTGCCGTGGAAGGCCTTGAGCTGGAGCTTCGTCTCATCGCCCGCGCTGCGCGCGCCGGGCAGGAACGGCGTCAGGCACTGTTTCACGCCCACGGGGCCGCTGCCGGGGCCGCCGCCGCCGTGCGGCGTGGAAAAGGTTTTGTGCAGGTTTAAGTGTACCACATCGAAGCCCATATCGCCAAGCCGTACCACGCCCAAAATCGCGTTGAGGTTTGCGCCGTCGTAATACATCAGCCCTCCGGCCTCATGCACCATGGCGGAGATGCGCACGACGTCCTTTTCAAACAGGCCCAGGGTGTTGGGGTTGGTCATCATCATGCCCGCGATCTCGTCCGTCAGCAGGGGTTCCAGATCGGCCGGGTTCACGCAGCCGTCTTCCCGGCTTTTCACGCTCACCACTTCAAAGCCCGCCATGGCCGCGCTTGCGGGGTTGGTGCCGTGAGCGCTGTCGGGTACGATGATCTTCGTGCGGCGGGTTTCCCCGCGGCTTTCCAGAACCTTTTTGATGAACAGCATGCCCGCAAACTCCCCGTGCGCGCCCGCGGCGGGCTGCAGGGTGAACGCGTCCATGCCGGTGATGCGGCAGAGGGCTTGTGCAAGTTCGTCCATCACCGCGCGGGAGCCTTCCACGGCATACGCGGGCGCAAGCGGGTGCGCCTGTGCAAAGGCGGGCAGCGCGGCGGCGGCTTCGTTGAGGGCGGGGTTGTATTTCATGGTGCAGCTGCCCAGCGGATAAAACCCGCAGTTCACGCCGAAGGTTTTCTGCGCAAGCGCCGTATAATGGCGGTCCACGTCGCACTCGGCAAGCTCCGGCAGCACCGGCGGCACGGCGCGGCGAAGCGGCAGGGCATAGGCGGGTACGTCCGGCGCGGGGATCACGTTGGTGCCGCGGCCTGGACGGCTTAATTCAAAACTCAGGCTGCTTTCCTTATGCACGTGTGCACACCTCCCGCACAATGTTCACGGCTTCGTCCAGCTGCCGTTTGTCCGCTTTCTCGGTTACGCACCACAGCATGCCGCCTTCCACGGGCAGCCCGCTTAAAATGCCATGTGTATGCAGTGCGGCCTCTACGGCGCCGGGATTTGGCAGATCGGTGACGAATTCGTGAAAGAACTCGCCCCCGTACCGCATTGTCACGCCCGGGATTTTCGCAAGTTCCCCGGCAAAATAGTGCGCCTTGCTCACGCAGCTTTGGGCAACGGCCGTAATCCCTCGAAGCCCCATATAGGTCAGATAGACGGACGCGGTCAGCGCGCAGTGCGCGTGGTTGGTGCAGATGTTGGAGGAGGCTTTCTCCCGCCGGATGTGCTGCTCGCGCGCCTGCAGGGTGAGTACGTACGCGCGGCGGCCTTCCGCGTCCACGGTTTGCCCGGCAATGCGCCCGGGCAGTTTGCGCATGAATGCGCCCGTGCAGGCCATGAAACCCGCGTGCGGCCCGCCGAATGCCATCGGCAGCCCGAACGGCTGCACGTCGCCGCACACGATGTCCGCGCCAACCTCCCTGCCGCTTGGAAGCAGGGCAAGGGAAAGCGGGTTCGCGCCCAGGATGCAGGGCACGCCCGCCGTCTTGGCGGCGGCAAACAGCGCGGGAACGTCTTCCAGGAGGCCGAAGAAG
>CAYRPW010000325.1:1671-2939 GCA_964426145.1 uncultured Oscillospiraceae bacterium | reverse complement strand
CGTGTGCGACGCGGATATCCGCACCGGCGACCGGCTATCCGTGGATTTAGGCAGCGGCGTGCTGGTGAACGAAACCACGGGCGAACAAGTAACGTTCCCGTCCTTCCCGGACTTTCTGCAGAAGATTATCCAGGCGGGCGGGCTGATGCAGGCGATGGCGGAAGGAGTATTCGAGTGAATTACAACGTCGTACTCATTCCAGGAGACGGCATCGGGCCGGAGATTATCGGCAGCGCGGCGGAGGTGCTGCGCGCGGTCGGTAAGAAATTCGGCCATACGTTTGCCATGCGGGAAGTTGCGGCGGGCGGATGCGCGATCGACCAGACCGGCGTTCCCCTGCCCGAAGAATCATTGAAGGCTTGCCTTGAAAGCGACAGCGTGCTGCTGGGCGCGGTCGGCGGGCCGAAGTGGGAAACCCTGCCCGGCCACCTCAGGCCGGAACGCGCGCTTTTAGGCCTGCGCAAGGAAATGCGCCTGTTTGCCAATCTGCGCCCGGTGAAGCTCCAGCCGGAGCTTGCTTCGGCATCGCCGCTTCGCCGGGATATCACCGACCGCGGCGTGGATCTGCTCATCGTGCGCGAGCTGACGGGCGGGCTGTATTTCGGCGCGCGCGGCAGGGGCGTCGGGGAACTCGGGCCTTACGCTTACGACACCGAAACCTACAGCGTGGAGGAAATCCGGCGCATCGGCGTGGTGGCGTTTGAAGCGGCGCGCGGGCGCAGGGGAAAAATCTGCAGCGTGGATAAGGCAAACGTGCTTGAATCCTCCCGCCTGTGGCGCGAAACCATGCACGAGCTGAAGAAGGAATACCCCGACGTGGAATACGCGGACGTTCTGGTGGATAACGCCGCCATGCAGCTGATCAAAGACCCGTCCCAGTTCGACGTGATGGTGACCAGCAACCTGTTTGGCGACATCCTGTCCGACGAAGCCAGCCAGCTGACCGGCTCCATCGGGCTGTTGGCCTCCGCATCGCTTGGCAAAACGACCTGCGGGATGTACGAGCCCATCCACGGCTCCGCGCCGGACATCGCCGGGCTTGGCGTTTCCAACCCGATCGCCACCATTCTGTCTGCGGCGATGATGCTTCGCATGTCGTTCCAACTTGCAGCGGAAGCGGACGCGGTGGAAGCAGCGATCAGCGCCGTGCTCAAACAGGGCGTCCGCACGAAGGATATCGCGGCGGGCGGGCCGTTCGTCGGCACAGAGGAAATGACACGGAAAATACTGGAAGCGCTGCAAGCGTAAGCGCATTCTCCGGCATCCGA
>CAYRPW010000325.1:0-1661 GCA_964426145.1 uncultured Oscillospiraceae bacterium | reverse complement strand
GGATACCCAAATTCTCAAAACAGTGGTACAATTCAATAGGGACAACCACGCTGTGTTCACGTTGCCGGTTTGGCAGCGTGGACATACGCGTATTAACGGGGTGCATCTATGAAGAAAACGCTGCTTTCGTTCGTCATTCCCTGCTACCGGAGCGAACAGACCATTACGGGTGTTGTGGAAGAAATTATCACAACCGTTTCCGCGCGCGGCGAGGAGTTCCGTTACGAAATCATCCTGGTCAACGACGGCAGCCCCGACGGCGTTGCGGATGTTATCCTCGGGCTTTGTCGGCAGCATCCGGAAATCGTTTTTATCAATTTAAGCCGCAATTTTGGCCAGCACAGCGCCGTGATGGCAGGGTTTGCCAAGGCGCGCGGCGGGATTATCGTCTGCCTGGATGACGACGGGCAGACCCCGGCCGACGAATGCCTGAATCTGGTGGATAAGCTGAACGAGGGCTACGACATCGTATTTGCGGAGTATGAGCAGCCCAAGCAAAATATGCTTCGCATCCTGGGCAGCCGTTTCAACACCGCGTGCAACCGCTTTTTCTTCGGGCAGCCCAAGAATCTTAAAACCACCAGCTATTACGCCTGCCAGCGCTTCGTGGTGGATACCGCGCTGCAGTATCCCAATCCCTTTCCCTATATCACGGGGCTTCTTTTACAGAGCGTCAGCCGCAGCGCCAACGTTAAGGTCAAGCACCGGATGCGCGAGGTGGGCAAGAGCGGTTACAGCTTAAAAAAGCTGATCGCCCTGTGGACCAACGGCGTCACCGCATTCTCCATCAAGCCCTTGCGCTTCGCCGCGTACCTGGGGTGGGGGATCTCGGCCGGCGGTTTCCTCTTCGCGCTGATTACGATCCTCCGAAAGCTCCTGAACCCCGATATGGAAGCCGGCTGGGCGTCCACCATCTCGGTGATGCTTGCGCTGGGCGGCGTGATCATCGCGCTGATCGGCGTGGTGGGGGAATACATCGGGCGTATCTACCTGAGCATTAACAAAAGCCCGCAGTACGTGGTCAGGCAGATTGTTGACAATCGTTCCCGCGAGGAGGATTCGGCGCAATGAAAATCGTCCACGCAACCTGGGAGCGGGAAAACCTCGGCGTAAACGCTTACGAGGTTTTCCTGGAGGACCTGGATACGCTGGCTGATTTCCGGCAGGCGGAGCTTCGGCTGTTGGCGGACGGGGCGGAGTACGTCGCCGTGAAAACGCCCGTCAACCGCGGCGATTTTCTGTTCGGCCTTCCGCAGCTTGGTTATACGTTCGTGGAAACGCTGTTCCGCGTCGCGGTGGAGCGCGGGGAATATCGCGTGCCCCAGAGCATCGCGCGGTTTGACCGCGGGCTTACCGTCGTCCGGCGGGAGAGCGAGCAGGAGCAGGAAGCGGTGTTCGACCGAATCCGGGAAGGCGTGTTCAAAAGCGACCGGATTTCGCTGGATCCGTTTTTTCCCGCCGAAAGAACGGCGACGCGCTACATCAACTGGATCCGGCAGCTGCTTGCCCAGGGCAGCCTCCTGTTTGAAATGATGAGCGGCGGCACAGCGGCCGGCGTTTTCGTAATCAAGCGGATCGACGCAAAAACCGTGGATCCCGTGCTGATGGGCCTCTACCGCGAGGAATACAACCGCGGCCTTGGCACCCTGCTGCACAAGAAA
>CAYRPW010000324.1:0-2996 GCA_964426145.1 uncultured Oscillospiraceae bacterium | reverse complement strand
ATTGTGATTTGCTGGGCGATGACCGCGCCCAGGGAACTGTTGGACCTTGCGCGGGAGTTTGATATCCCCATTCTGCAGTCCAGCAAGAAAACCACGGTGTTCACCCTGCAGGCGATCACCTACTTAAGCCGCCAGCTGGCGCCGCACGAAACCCGCCACGGCGTGCTGGTGGACGTGTTCGGCGTGGGTGTGATGATTACCGGCGACAGCGGCGTGGGCAAGAGCGAAGCGGCGCTGGAACTGGTGAAACGCGGCCATCAGCTGTGCGCGGACGACGTGGTGGATATCTGCCGCGTGGCGGACGACCGGCTGATCGGCGAATCGCCCGAAACCATCCGGCATTTCATGGAGATCCGCGGCATCGGCATCATCGACATCCGCGCGATGTACGGCGTGGGCGCGATTACGCTGTCCAAGTCCATCGATATCGTGATCCATCTGGAGAAATGGGATCAGCAGAAGGAATACGACCGCCTGGGGCTGACCGAAGAGAGCATTTCCATTATGAACGTGGAAGTGCCCTATCAGGTGATGCCGGTGCGGCCGGGGCGCAACCTTGCCATCATCATCGAAGTTGCCGCCCGTAATTTAAGCCTGAAACGGCTGGGGTACAGCGCGGCCAGCGAGCTGGACCGCCGCCTGAGCGACATGATGCTCCACAGCGCGGAAAACGACGCGAAATAACGGGAGGAAACCATGATTTATCTAGGGTTTGACGTCGGCGGGACGGCGACCAAGATCGGCATTCTGGATGAGAACGCCCGGATACTCACCCAGGGCTCCACGCCGACGGGCGTGGGAAAGCCGTACCCGGAGATCATCCGCAATATGGCGGAATACGCCGCGGAACTGCTGCAAACCATCGGGCTGACCGCCGCGGACGTGACCGCCGTGGGCGTTGGCGTGCCCGGCGTTGCGGAGAACGTGCACGGCATGGTAATGCGCTGCGTGAACATGGACTGGTGGAACATCCCCTTCCGCGATGAATTGCGGAAATATTTCACCCAGCCCATCGTGCTTGGCAACGACGCGGACCTTGCCGGTTACGGCGAAAGCATTTGCGGGTCGAGCGCGGGTACGGATTCCAGCGTGTTCATTACGTTGGGTACGGGTGTTGGCGGCGGCCTGATTATCTTCGGGCGGCCGTGGAGCGGGCACCACAGCGCGGGCGGCGAGCTTGGGCACATCACCATGCAGATCGACGGCGAGCTTTGCACCTGCGGCAGGCGCGGCTGCCTGGAGCGCTATTGCAGCGCCACGGCGCTGATCCGCATGGCCAAGGAAGCCCTTGCCAAGCACCCGGAAAGCGCGCTGTGGGCGGAGACCGGCGGCGACCCCGAAAAGCTCAACGGCAAGAACATCTTCCGCTGCGCCATGGACGGCGATGAAACGGCGGCGGCGGTGTTCGACCGGTATATTCATAACCTGTGCCTCGCGCTGTCCTCGGTGATCTGCCTGCTAGACCCGCAGGCCATCGTGCTGGGCGGCGGTCTTTCCAAAGACGGAGAGTTTTTGCTTGCGGCCATCCAAAAGCGCATCCGCGGTTACCTCGCGTTTCCCGAAGTTCCCTTTGCGGATATCAGAATTGCGACGCTGGGCGCGAACGCCGGTTTCATCGGCGCGGCGATGCTTGCCAGGCAGCACATGGAGGATACCAAATGACGACGCAGACCGTTTCCCAACTGTTTCAAAACCCGCCCAAGGCCGATACCGCCGCGTTTACGGTTTCGGGCTGGGTGCGCACCGTACGCGACTCCAAGGCCTTCGGCTTTATGGAGCTCAACGACGGCACTAGTTTTAAGAACCTCCAGATCGTGCTGGAGGACGGCAAAACCCAAGGGTTCGCCGAAGCGCTGAAAATCACGCTGGGCAGCGCCATCCGCGCCACGGGCACGCTTACGCTTACGCCGGGCATGAAGCAGCCCTTCGAGCTGAAGGCGGACAGCGTGGAGGCGGTAGGGCTTTGCGATCCTTCCTATCCGCTGCAAAAAAAGCGGCACAGCTTTGAGTATCTGCGCACCATTGCGCACCTTAGGCCCCGCACGAACACGTTTTACGCGGTATTTCGCATCCGTTCGCTCGCGGCGCAGATCGTGCACCGGTTCTTTGCCGAGCGCGGGTTTGTGTACGTGCATACGCCCATCATCACCGCAAGCGACTGCGAGGGCGCGGGCGAGATGTTTCAGGTGACGACGCTGGATGTGAACAACCCGCCCCGCACCGAGCAGGGCGCGGTGGACTATACGCAGGACTTTTTCAAGAAGCAGGCTAACCTCACCGTCAGCGGCCAGCTGAACGTGGAAACCTTCTGCCTTGCGTTTCGGAACGTGTACACCTTCGGGCCCACGTTCCGCGCCGAGATCAGCTATACGCAGCGGCACGCCGCCGAATTCTGGATGATCGAGCCGGAAATCGCCTTCGCCGACCTGTTCGGCGATATGGATCTGGCCGAGGATATGATCAAATACGTGATCACCCACGTGATGGAACAGGCCCCGGACGAGCTTTTGTTCCTTGACAGCTTTGTGGAAAAGGGTTTGCTTGACAAGCTGAACGCGGTGGCGACCAGCGAATTTGTGCGCTGCACGTATACCGACGCGGTTTCGATTTTGGAGAAAAGCGGCGCGGCGTTCGAGTACCCGGTGTTCTGGGGCTGCGACCTGCAAACCGAGCACGAGCGCTACCTGACCGAGAAGCATTTCGGCAAGCCCGTGTTCGTATACAATTATCCCAAGGAGATCAAGGCGTTTTACATGCGCATGAACGACGACCAGAAAACCGTGGCCGCCGTGGATATGCTGGTGCCCGGCATCGGCGAGCTGGTGGGCGGCAGCCAGCGCGAGGAGCGCGAGGACGTGCTGCGCCAGCGCCTTGCCGATTATAAGCTGGACGAAAAAGCCTACGACTGGTATATGGACACCCGCCGCTTCGGTTCCGCCCCGCACGCGGGCTTCGGCCTGGGTTTCGAGCGCCTGGTGATGTATTTAACCGGTATG
>CAYRPW010000323.1:2508-3001 GCA_964426145.1 uncultured Oscillospiraceae bacterium | reverse complement strand
GCGCTTACGGACAGCCAGACGGACTCCCACGTCCCGGCGGAACCGCGCCGCACCATGCGCCATACGAGCAGCGAAAGCCACAGCACCGTCATGGCAAAGTTCGTATCCTTCCCCACACAGAACGCAAACAGCGGAAATACGGGGCACAGCGCGTAAAACCCCAGCGAGGTAAGCACCAGCCATTTCGGCGCGCCGCTCTCCCCCGCCTGCGCAACCGCAAACCCGAACAGCAGCGCCATCAGCCGAAAATCCCCTGCCCGATCCAGACGAACAACTCGATCAGCCCGGTTTGGAACAGCGGGTTTGCGTTGCTGAGCGCCTTCACGCCGAAAATTTCCAGAAGCTGTGTGATGGAATCGTTGGAAACCGTACCCGGCCAGACCACGAGGAGGTAGGGAATCCAGAAGGCAAAAATCACGGCGGCATAGCCAACGGCGGGCAGCCCGCGGGTGAGCGTTTTCCCCCGCTTCGCCGCTTCCCAGAAAAGCACCAT
>CAYRPW010000323.1:1801-2478 GCA_964426145.1 uncultured Oscillospiraceae bacterium | reverse complement strand
CACGCGCCCCAGAAAGTAGATCAGCGCCTTGCCCTTATGCTCCGCTATAAGCCGTACCGAACCGGCATGCTCGAAACTCGCCCCCAGCGTAACGGCCGCCGCGAATAAAACGGCGGCGGCCCAAAGCTGCCACCGCATCAGCACGCGCGGTATTTGCCATAGAAACAGGTACCCGAAGATCAGCATCACGGGAACGAACACGCGCATCCAAAACGAAAACCGGCCGGAACTGGCAAGCGACAGGCTCATGGCCGCAAGGGAAAGAGCCCAGCAGAACATCAGCAAACCGGCTTTGCCGATCCGACGTCGCTTGTCCACAGCGGGCCCTCCTTATCGAAGCCTCCGAATGCAAGTATTTTACCGTTTTTTAAACGTACTGTCAAACCGCGCGGGCAGAAGGCGGCCGCCCCAGAAGCGGCGGGTTGCGTTCTTGCAAAACCCAAAACGGAAGTGGTATGATACGTGCAGAGAATTTCCAATTCGTTCCAATCACCGCTGCTTAACTGCCGCAAGAAAGAGGTGTTTACATGCGCAGGTTTCTTTCATACCTACTGGCCGTCCTTTGCCTGCTGCCCGCCGTAACGGCTTGCGCTTCCCCACAGGACGCAGACCTGGCACAGATTATGGCAGGCGGGGAGGCCGTGCTTGAAGAGGTGCCGTTCCTCTCCCCGTCCGAT
>CAYRPW010000323.1:0-1791 GCA_964426145.1 uncultured Oscillospiraceae bacterium | reverse complement strand
CTGGCCAACGCGGAAACGTTTTTACCCGCGACGGCGGAACCGGCATACACTGACGACGGAAAGTGGCTGACCGTTACGGTGAACGGTTCTGCGCTCCCCCTCGAAGCCGGATACTCGTCGCCTGACGGAAGTAAGATGTTATGCCCCGACGGTGCGAACCTCTGGCTTTTCGAGGGCGACACGCTCACTCTGCTATCGCCGGATACCGCGCGCAGCGTGGAAGATACCTACGGCAGTTTCGAGCGCTTTCTGCAGTCCGATACGCGGCAGTGGGTGGGTGCGGAAGGCGTAACATGGTCGCAGGACGGGCATTACGCGGTTCTTACCAATTACAAATCTGTTATACAGATGGTGCGGATGATCTACGGCCTGTATGTGATCGACACACAAACCGGAAGCATCCTGTGTCTGGACACCTTTCCCAGCAAGTTCGGCACAGGCGCGGCCTCGGTATTGCAGGCGTGTTTTGACGAAACGGGGCAGATACTGTACGCCATTGTGTTCGGCGACACGAAAAACAACTACGGCGACCCGGTTTCGCTCGTGCGCTATGACATGGAGACGGGTAAAAAACAGAAACTGTGCGGCAGCGAGATGATCGTGGGCATGCCCAGGCTGCAGGCCGACGCGCAAGGCAGGCTGTGGAACCTGATCACCCCGAGCAGCAGCGCAGAAAACGCTGGACTAAACCTGTACGCGGAAGCGGACGGCCAGTGGACGATCACACAGTATACCCTGCCGCAGCCCTGCGTAGTGATGTACCCGGTTTCCATGGAGCTTTCCGCGGACGGAACCGGCTTGTGCCTGGTGCAGCTCAACCGGAGCGAAAATGGCGGCGTGCAGCTGCCGGCCGTTTTCCGCGTTTCGGAAACCGGCGCGCAGTACCAGGGGCTACTCATGATCGACTCCATGGAAGCCCGGGAAGCGCAGCTCGTTCCGCTGGAAAATTATGTGAACCCGGATATGGCCGCCGCTATTCTTCGCGAAGGCAAGCCGCGCTGCCTGAACGCGAAGCTTTCGCCCGACGGCCGGCACGCGCTGCTGCTCGTGACCGACGGCAGGGAATTCGCCTTCCTGCTGCTGGATATGCAGACGTTCGCGCTGTGCCGAATACAGGCGCCCGCTGGAACGGCGTCGGCGTACGGAGCATGGGACGGTGCCGGCAAGCAATATGCGACGGGATACTCCTGGGTTTCCGCCACCCGGGTGGCCATCAGCACAGAGGACGGCGTCCGGCTCTTTGAAATCACCATGCCGTAAGCGTTTGGCCGCAGTCCCCGCCCAACGGAAACACAGCCGCCCGCGGGCGCGCCCAACGCGCGGGTTGTTTTCCGCGCGGATATTGGATATAATGCAGGGGACGGCATCGGCAACGGGCCAAGCGGAAAGGACATGACGGATGAAGAAAGGCCTGCGCATTACGGGGATCCTGGCGGTGGCGCTTTCGGTGATCGCCGTTTTGGCGATCCTTCTGGTTTCGCTGTTCTCGCGCGCGCCGGTGACCACGGTGAAAGCCTACCGGCTGCCCTGCGATTATTCCGAAAACATACAGCCCTTCGGCTCCTATGTGCTGTTTTACGACGGCGTGAGCATCCATTGCATGAGCTCCACCGGCACGGTGCGCTGGTCGTTCCAGGTCGGCAACGACGCGGGCTTTTCCGCCGGTGAGAACGTGGTGGCCGCGTGGACGGGCTCGACGATCTACGTCATCGATAGAAACGGGAATTCCACATATAACGATAACCTGGGCGAGACCATCCAGTTCGCGCGCGTCGGCAAGCAGTACGTGGC
>CAYRPW010000322.1:0-3007 GCA_964426145.1 uncultured Oscillospiraceae bacterium | reverse complement strand
TCGTATGTACCATAAGGATAGATTCCGCTTAATACATTCATTAATGTTGATTTACCGGCGCCATTCTCGCCAATCAAAGCATGGATTTCGCCCTTTTCGACTTGTAAATTTACATTGTCGAGCGCTTTTACGCCAGGGAATACTTTGGTGATGTTCTCCATCCGCAGGATAATCGATGCCATGAAGCATCCTCCTTAGTTACCGCAAGGGGAGATGGCATGGCCTGCCATCTCCCCGTCGCTTGGACGTATCAAGCCTGAGGCGTCCTTACGGTTGGTTTAGCTTACTCGGCCAGCTCTTCGGCGGTATAGTAGCCGCTGTCGATCAGCAGGGCCGCGTAGTTGTTGATGTCCGCAAACAACGGCGTGCAGTAGTAGGTGGGCACGTCGAACACGTTGTTGTTGACGGCGTTGTTGACTTCCACTTCGGTGCCGGCAAGGATCGAGTTGACGATCGTAACCGTGCGGGCCGCAAGAATGCGGGTGTCTTTGAAGATGGACATGGACTGGAGGCCTTTGATGATGTTCTTCACGCTGGCGATGTCGCAGTCCTGGCCGGTGATGATGGGGTAGTTTTCGCCCGCTTCAAAGCCGGCGGCAACCAGCGCGTTGGTGGCGCCTTGGGCGGTGGAGTCGTTGGAGCAGAGGACCACGTCCAGCGGAGTGCCGCCGGCATAGTAGGCCGCGATGATATCATCCATGCGGGCCTGCGCGGTTGCGGTGGTCCATTTCGGGGTGGCAACCTGTTCGAAGGTCGTCTGGCCGCTCACGCAGACCAGCTGGCCGTTGTCCAGATACTGCTGCACTTTGCTCAGCGCGCCGTTGAAGAAGTAACCGGCGTTGTTGTCGCCCGGGTCGCCCGCGATGAACTCGATGTTGAAGGGGCCTGCGCCTTCCGCGAGTTTCAGCGTATCCACGACATACTGTCCCTGGATTTCGCCGACCTGGAAGTTGTCGAAGGTGGCGTAGTAGTCAACCGCGTCCGTGTCCATGATGAGACGGTCGTGGCACACAACCTTGACGCCCATTTCCTTGGCCGTGGCAAGCACGGTGCCCAGGGAGGTGGCTTCGATGGCGGTGATGACTAACACGGTGCAGCCGTTGAGCAGCATGTTTTCCAGCTGGGAAACCTGGGTGGGCACGTCGTTGTCACCGGCATACTGAAGTTCCACTTCGTAACCGGCAGCTTCGAACTGCGCCTTGAGGTAATCGCCGTCTTCGTTCCAGCGCTGCAGGCTCTTGGTGGGCATGGAAATGCCGACCTTGCCCGCCGCCATCGCCGTGCCGACCACGGACAATACCAGGACGAGGGTCAATACGAGTGCGAGAACTTTCTTCATTGATGAATACACTCCTTTTTTGTTTTTATTTCAAGGCTGATGCTCACAGCAGCCTGGAAAACGGTGGGATCGCAAACGAAAGCGAAACGAGCCGCGCGGCGGGCCGGCCGGGTTTGCACAGCGGAGATCGTCCTGCGTAAAGTACGGTCTAATCATGGATCCAACAGCACTGCTTTGTATAATTATGCATTGTCGTAACGCTTTACAGGCAAACGTATTGTATCCCAACGGCCAAACGTTGTCAATAGTATACAAGTATAATTTTTGATTTTGCCAAACTAAAGGGCTTACATTTCCGGCATATTTCCGGGCAGGAAAATAACACAGGTTCTGCGGGCGGCGCGCTGCACAAATAGGCGCAAATGCGGCGAAAAGGCGCTTTTCCTCGCGCTTGCGGAATTGACAACCCGGCCGCCGGAGATTATGATGTGAATAACGATCCATACATTGGAAGCGGGCGAGGAGTGGTTCCCTGTGACGATCAAGCAGATTGCCGACCAATGCGGCGTCAGCCGCGGTACGGTGGACCGCGTCTTAAACGGCCGCGGCAAAGTGAAGCCGGAAACGCAGGAGCGCGTCATCCGGACGATCCGGCAATTGGGCTATACGAAAAACATCGCAGGCAAGGCGCTCACGCTCAAGAAAACCACCCCGGTCATCGGCGCGGTCATCTCCAGCGAAGGCAACCCCTTTTTCGACGACGTGATCGAAGGGTTCCGCAAAGCCGAAAAGGAACTGACCGACTACGGCGTAACGCTGATGCTCAAAACGCAGCGCGGGTACGATGTGGACCGTCAGCTTGCGCTGATCGGGGAGCTTGTGCAAAGCGGCATATCCGCGCTGGTCATCCAGCCGATCAACAACGCCCGCATTGCCAAGAAGATCAACGAACTCGCGGCCCGGGGAATCCCAACGGTGACGGTGAACACCGATATCGAAAACACGTCGCGCCGCTGCTACGTGGGTTCGGATTACGCGGCGGGCGGCGTAACGGCCGCGGGCGTGATGCGCATCGTAACGGCCGGGCGGGCGCGCCTTGGCATCGTCACCGGCGTCAGCATGCTGCTTGGGCACGATCAGCGCCGCGACGGGTTCGAGCGGCACATCCGCACCGTTTGCCCCGATATCGACATCGTGGCAAGCGTCAGCGCCATGGACGACGCCGAGCATTCCTACCGCATGACGCTGGAAATGCTCAACCGCCACCCGCAGATCGACGCGATCTTCATCGTAGCCGCCGGCGCGGAAGGCGCTTGCCGCGCGGTGCGGGAACTTGGCCGCGAAGCAACAACCCGCGTGGTGGCGTTTGACCTCGTACCCGCGACCGTCGCCATGATGCGCAGCGGGCTGGTGCGCGCGGTTATCTGCCAGCAGCCGTTCCGCCAGGGGTATGATTCGGTGATGGCGGCTTTCGATATCCTGCTGGCGGGGGAACCCAAACAGGGCGCGCGGATCATCATGGAGCACCAGATTAAGATTCTGGAAAACCTCTAACCAATCAGTCGAAAGTTTCCGCCATCAGATTCCATATCGTATTGAAATCAACAGGCGTATAGTAGGCGTTCCCGTAGTACGTAATCAATCCGCTGGGAACGTTGGTTGTTTCACCAAGGCTTTGGATCAGAAAACCGGTTTTCGCGTCGTAAAGCGCGGCTGTCGATCTTGCGT
>CAYRPW010000321.1:0-3012 GCA_964426145.1 uncultured Oscillospiraceae bacterium | reverse complement strand
ACAACCGGCACGCAGGCGAGCTTTTGGGAGCTGCTTTCCGACGGGGAGAAGATCGATCAAATTGAACAAGACATCGCCGCGGACTTCGGGTTTGGGCAGGTCGTGCCCGTCAGCGGGCAGACGTACAGCCGCAAGGTGGATTTCCAGGTGCTCGCGGCGCTTTCCGGCATCGCGCAGTCGGCCAGCAAGTTCAGCTACGATCTGCGGCTTTTGCAGGGCTTCAAGGAAATGGAAGAGCCGTTCGAAGACCAGCAGATCGGTTCCTCGGCGATGGCCTACAAGCGCAACCCCATGCGCAGCGAGCGTATCACCGCATTAAGCCGCTTCGTGATGGTGGACCAGCTGAACGCCGCCGTAACCGCGGGCACGCAGTGGTTTGAGCGGACGCTGGATGACAGCGCCAACCGCCGCCTTGCCGTCGCGGAGGCGTTTTTGGCCGCGGACGGGATTTTGAACCTCCTGATGAACGTGACCAGCGGCCTGGTGGTGTACGAAAAAATGATCCGCGCCCGGCTTATGGCGGAGCTTCCGTTCATGGCGACGGAGAACATATTGATGGACGCCGTGAAAAAGGGCGGCGACCGGCAGGAGCTGCACGAAAAAATCCGCGTGCATTCGCAGGCCGCGGCGCGGCGCGTGAAGGAAGACGGCGAAACTAACGACCTGCTTTCGCGCATCGCCGCCGATTCGGCGTTTCACTATACCATGGAAGAGCTCGCCGCGCTGCTCGACCCCGCGCTGTACACGGGCCGGAGCGCCGCGCAGGTGGAAACGTTCGTCGAAACCGTGGCCGATCCGCTGCTTCGCAAGTACCAAGGGAAGATCTCCGGCGAAGTGGAACTGAACGTATAAGCAGACGACAGAAATGAGAAAATCGGCCCCGCCGAATGGCGGGGCCGATTTTTGCCTGCGTGCGGCGGGCGTTATTTCGCCTGAATGTCCTGGTAACCTACGTTATAGTCGCCGTAGATGAACTCCACCAGATCGCCCTGGGCGATGGGCTGCGTGCCCATGCCAAGTTCCGCCATCTGCTGATTGATGTAGTACATCCAAAACGCCGGGTTTTCGGACACGAGGTCGTTGACGCCGTTCAAAAACATCGTGTCCGCGGTATCGCCGGAAACGTCCAGCGTAAGGCCGGCGGCATCGGCGGCGGCGAGCAGCGCCATGGAAACGGTGGGGTTGTCGTCCACCACGAGCACCGGGCCGTCGAACAGAATTTCACCGTCCAGCGTAACCACGCGCAGGGTAACGGCGGTGATGGCGGCGCTTTCGCCAACGTAGATCGCCGTGCCTTCCGGGGCGGCCGCGGTCTCAGCCAACGCGCCCGCAAACGGCAGGGTACAGAGCATCACCAGGCAAAGAAGCAGTCCAAATCGTTTCGCGTTCATGGGGAAACCTCCTCAAAATTTACTCTATGAAAACGGGATTGGTAATCGCGCAATCCCCGAATTCGCCCAAAGCCATCAGCACTGCCCAGTCTCCGGCCGCAAGCGCCGCGCTGTGCTCGGCTTCCACCTCCATGCCCGATACCGCTTCCGTAAGCCAAAGCTCGCCGTTCACATAAATGCGGTACGCCGTGAGGCCGCGGTTGGACTTAAGGTGAACGCGCAGCACGCAGTCCCCCGCCTGCGCGGTTTCGCCCGGCATCGCGCCGTTTACGGTAAAGTAGGCAAGCGGGTTGTTGGTTAAAAAGCTGTGGCCGTTGGCAAGCGCGGCAAGCACGGCTTCCGCGGTTTTTTCCGGCGCGTACGCATAGGTGCGCGGCATGCCGGAATACATGGACGTCTGGTAATAAAGCTCGTCCGGGCTCATGGTTTCGGCGGAGGTGAACAGCAGGTTGCCGTCGGTATCGTGGTTGTCCGAACCGGCGGTGGCGGGCAGGAACACCCCGGCGTTGAGCAGGGCAAACCATTCCTGCAGGGCCAGGGCGTTGGGCTCGTTCTCCACGTACGGCGCGGCGCGCTTGCCGTTCCACAGCTCGTACAGGTCAAAAAGCGGCGCAAGTTCCGCGTCCACGAACGGGAACTCCGCGCGCGTGGGGTGGTTGATCTGCAAAAGCGCGCCCGGCACGGCGTGCACCGCGCCGATGATCCGGGAAACGTCAGCCGCGCCGTTTGCGGTGCTCCAGTCGATGGCCTCATTGCAGTGGATCGCGTTATAATGGCCGCGGTCGGTGGTGATCTCCACGCCCGCGATGGGCAAAAAGCCGTAGCGCGCCGCGGTTAAATACTCCGCGTTGCCGCGCACGTCGTTATGGTCGCTCAGCACGCCGAACGACAGGCCCGCGGCAAGGTCGCTGAGCACGATCTCCGCGGGGCTGTTTTTGCCGTCGAAGGAGTACACGCTGTGCTGGTGCAAATCGCCCGCGAGCCAATCGGTTTCATACAGCTTTCGCAGCGTGAACGCGCCCAAATACTTGGCTTTCCTGTCCTCCACATTCACCGGCACGGTCAGCCGTTCATACTCCGAGCCTTTGGTGATTTCCATCGTATATTCGCCAAGCGGGAGCCGCAGCGAAAAGCGGCCCAGTATGTCGGTATTCACGCGCCTGAGCAGGCTGTCACCGGTGAAAATCACCTGCGAAACCAGCCCAAGCCCTGCATCGTCCGCCACCATGCCGGAAACCGTCGCGGCTTTCTCGGTCTCCGCCAGCGCGGGCGGCGCGGCGGCAAAAAACAGCAGCAGGCCGCAAAGCAGGGCGGCACCCAGGCGTTTGCCCCATCGGTTTTTCACAGCCTCACCCGCTTTCTTGCAAGCCTCGCACTCCCGATTGTAGCGGAGCAAGGTAAAGCTGCCGCGCGGCGGCGGTTAAATGTGGGTAAAGCCGCCGCGCACGGCCTTTTCTTTGACACATGCCGTGAAATAGGATACAATCGGGTTGACGCGGACGCAGGAGGATACGGCATGGACGACAGGCAGAAAGCGGAGTTATTGAGCGCGCTGCGCCTTGCCGTACCCAAGGGCGATCTGCTGCCGGACGCGCCGATGAGCCGGTACACCAGCCTGAAA
>CAYRPW010000320.1:0-3026 GCA_964426145.1 uncultured Oscillospiraceae bacterium | reverse complement strand
AGGGAGACGCGATTTTGCCACTGGACTCCGCGACGGACGAATACCTCCGCATGGAGGAAGCGTATTTCAACCAGATGGACGAAGCGCAGCAGATGAGCTACGACGCGCAAACTGAATTCCAGGACTACACCGCGCAATGGGAGCGTGACCACGGCGCGCAAGCCACGATAACGCCGCAACCGTAAAGCGAATCGGTTTCCGAACCGTATTCCGCCCGCCAGGGTAGAATAGCCGGAGCACAGGCATCACCTCATGAAACCGGGCCGCCGCCCATTCCGGCGGCCCGGTTTGTTATCCTTGCGGTATACTGCCGCATTCGCCATATCCCCATATATTTCAACGCATACCGCCGCCGCAGCGCAATCCTGTGTACGCCGCCGCGTTCCAGCCTATATCAACTATTTCCGTTCGCAGTCTGCCGACAGCGCCGTTTCCCGGCGTTTCCCGTGCAGCGACGGCGGCAACTGTGCCCGAAAATCCGCAACTTCCTCTTGACCTCTATAGTCCTATATGGTACTATCTACTATGAGGTGATACGATTTTGCCATCCGAAACGAACGGCGGGTTTTTGATCTCGCAGATCAAGCAGGTCAGCGGGCGGATTTTTGAAAAGCTGCTTTCGCAGGCGGGCGTGGACGCGTTCAACGGGCCGCAGGGGCGCATCCTGTACGTGCTGTGGCACAAAGACGGCATCCCCATCGCGTCGCTTTCCAAACAAACCGGCCTGGCCAAAACCAGCCTGACCTCCATGCTTGACCGCATGGAGCAAAGCGGGCTGATTAAGCGCGCGTACGACAAGGCCGACCGGCGGCAGATCCGCATTTCGCTCACGCAGCAGGCGCGGCAATTGCAGGGCGCGTACGACGCGATCTCGCGGAAAATGAGCGAACTGTATTACGCCGGGTTTACGGGCGGCGAAATTATCACCTTTGAAAACACCCTGCGGCGAATTCTAAAAAACCTGGAAGAAAGCGAGCGGCCATAATGAAAGCAGCGGTTAAATCCACAATCTGGGAACTGCGGAAAGCCTGCGGCACCGCGGTACTGGCCTCGGTAGACGGCGACGGATATCCCATCCAGCGCGCCATGCTGGTGCTGGAGCACGAAAGCCTGCAAACCCATTACTTTTCCACCAACACCTCTTCCGACAAAGTGCCGGCATTCCGCAGCAACCCCAAGGCCTCCGTGTATTACTGCACACCCGAAAACTACATCGGCATTCTGTTTACGGGCGATGTGAACGTGTGCACCGATCAGCAAACCAAGGATTTTTTATGGCGGGACGGGTTTGAAAAATACTATCCCAAAGGCGTGACCGACCCGGACTACTGCGTTCTCAAGTTTACGGCCCGGGAGATCCGCTACTACGGGCCGGGCGTATCGCACTATGCCATCGAAGAAGCGCTGGAAGCGTAAGGGAGGCGGGCCATGCAAACCCTGAAACCAACCGCAAAGCGTTCGTGCAAGGCAACCAACGATTTTTGCCCGCAGACGCTGTTTTTGTACGGCACCTATAAGGAGGACGGCACGCCGAATTTCGGGCTGTTCTGCTGGCTTAGCTATTTCTGGGACGGTGAATTGGGCGTGATGGCCTCCATCGGCGGCAGCAAGCTGACCAAAGACCGCATCCGCGCCACCGGCGTGTTTTCCGCCAATCTGGTGACCGAAGCGCTGCTGCCCTTCGCCGATACTTGCGGCAACAAAAGCGGCTATGACGCCGATAAAACGAGTGTTTCCGCCGCGATAACCCGTGGCACGGCGCTGCCCGTGCCGGTGCTGGAAGAAAGCCCCGTGACCTTTGAGCTGGAGGTGTTCAATACCGTACAACTCGACGGCGGCGAAGTGCTGTTTTGCAAAATCCGCAACGTGCTGCAAAAGCCGGAACTGACCGATGAAACGAAAACCCCGGCGCAGCGCCTGCAGGAAATTCTACCCGTGCGCACCACCTGCGCCACCTACTTTTCGTGGGACGGCCATGCCATGGGTAAGTGGGGCGAACCGAGGCAAAGCATGAAACCGTAACACGGCAGAAAACCAGCATGCCGCCCGGTTTCCCCAACGCGCGCGGCTCACGTCTGGAACCAGGAACATGCGATCATCCTATATGAAAAGGCAGGGAGAAACACCATGGAGAGAATCGTAGCATTTCTTCAGCAATGCGGTATCTTTTACGTTGCGACGGCAGAAGGCGCGCAGCCTAGGGTACGCCCTTTCGGCGTGATTTCCATCATCGGTGGAAATATGGTGTTGGCAACAAACAACACCAAAGCCGTGTACCGGCAGCTTGTGCAAAACCCGAACATTGAGATCAGCGCTACGCTGCCGGATAGGCGTTGGATTCGCGTAACCGCCAAAACGGTTGTGGACGATACCCCCGAAACGAAAGCGCAGCTGCTGGCGCTCAACCCCATTCTGACCAGGTTGTACAAAGCGGACGACGGGATTTTCACCACGATCCGGCTCACCGGCGGCACGGCGAAGATCGAATCCTACGGCGGTACGGCGGAGATTATACCGTTCTAGCCTTGCGGTTCCAAGGCGTTTGTGCATGCATTTGTTTTCCAGCATGTTGCCCCGCAGAAAAATCGCCCGGAATTCGGGCGGTTTTTCGTCAAAGGGGTTCCCCGGACGCCGCGTTAGGGCTGCTTCTGCAGCGCGTCGCGCCTGCGCCGGTATTCGATCACGGGGCCGTCGCCCGTGAGCAGTTTTTCACCGGATTGATAGGCCGACGCCTTGGGTTTCTGGGTGATCACGACGCGCTTGTCCTGCCGCTCGATCACGCGGTTCATGAACTTGCCCACCCACGCGATGCACGCGTCCACGGGCGCAAGGCCGCTCAGTTTGCAGTAGAAACGGATATAAAGCACCGTATTTTCGTCGTCCACCGGAGCGAAATAAATCACCACGCGGATCTTCTCGCTGATGTGGTTCATCCAGAGATTGGGGAAGCGGAATTTCAAAAACGTGGATTTGATCACGCAGTCTTCCGGTTTTTTGGGAAGCTGGCCGCGGTCCTCTTCGTTGTT
>CAYRPW010000319.1:0-3034 GCA_964426145.1 uncultured Oscillospiraceae bacterium | reverse complement strand
TTTTTTATTTTTATATTTACTCGCTAGATTTATATGCAATTGAGCAAGAATTCCTTCTTATACCAGGTTTCATACTTGTTCAACCTACCTTAAGTATATCGCTTATTGAGCATGATTATGTGATTCAATGAAGTGAGACTATTCGTATGGCATTACTCTATTACCTGGTTTCTATAAATAACTTCCCATACACACCGCATCCTCCCGCCCTTTATACTTCCCGAAGTTCTCGCACACCGTATACCCGAGTTTCGTATAAAATACCACGGCATGCGCATTCACCTTCCGGGTTTCGAGCACGAGTTCGGTATAACCGAGCGCCCGGGCCTTGGCTTCCAGCGCTTTTACAATAGCCGTGCCTACGCCCTGCGTATTCGGGCGGGCGTACACACGCTTGAGTTCGGCGGTGGTATCCGTAAACGGGCGCAGCGCGCCGCAGCCGCAGGCAATGCTGTCCGCATACGCGATCAAAAACGCGGAACGCTCGTTTTCCACATCCTCCGCGGCGAAGCTCGCTTCGCCGCCCGCGCCGGTGATTCGCCGCAAAGCGTTGCTCAGTTCTTTGAGCAACTGCACGGCCTCCGCGCTCGTTACGCTCGCCTCTTTGATTTCGATCATACTGTACCGCTCATTCCATTTACTGTTTATCTGTAGTTCCAAAGGGAGAGGGAGGGAGGGGGAAGGCACGCGCCGCGTTGCCTGTATGCCACCATCCGGCACATACCCTTTCGGAAGCCATACGGTTCCCGGCGCAAGCCCCCGTCGTAAGCCGTAAAGCTTCCGGAAAGAAGGACTTCGAGCCTTACCGTTCATCCTATCCCCAGTTCCCGTCACTTCGCCTTGTTCAGCATCCAGTCGTCCAGCTTACCCCATGGACCGGAGCCTGTGGCTTTCACGTACGCGCCCACGGTCACCGTGCCGTCGGTCACGGGGATGTTCTCAATCACCGGGTGCTGCCATTCCTGCCATTTGGTTACGGTCATCGGGGCGGTCGCAAAGGTTTCGCCGTTTACGATTACGTAAATATACATGTCCTGTTCTTTTGCGCTGCCGCCGTGGATGTAAAGGCTGAAATTGTAGGTACCGGGCGTAAGCCCCGTCACCGTCTGCTCCACGCGGAATTCCACGGCCTCGGGATCGTAGAAGTGGAACAGGCCCTTGCCGCTTTTGATGTCGTTCACGCTCTCCGCGCGGTATACCTGGTCGGTTACGCCGCCGATGTTTTCCACCGTCCACATGCCCATCGCTTCGTCTTCAAAGCCCGGGTTCAACAGATAATTGTCCGCGGTGATGGTCAGGGTGCAGCGTACGGGCGTGCCGTTTGCATCGCCGTCGATCGCGTATACGCCCACGCCGGCCTCTTCCGCCTGCGCCACCTGTGCCGCGTCCCACGTCACCGGCACGCCTTCGGTGCTGCCGTCGTTAAATACCGCGTCCACGGTTTGCGGCATGAGTACCGGGTCTCCCGCAAAGCCCAAAGCGGCCGCGTCCCGGTAGCTGTCCACCCTGCGCTCCGCCGTGGAGCCGGTGCGGCAGTACAGGGGAAAATCAAGCGTCGGCAGGGGAACCCCTGTAAAATCGAACAGCGCCTGGTTATCCCACGAGGTTCCGCCGTAGTACAGCCCCGCGTCGTCCGGATCGTAGGCCGCCGCGTGGGAGGAGGCCCAGCCGGAACCGAACTGCTCCCATAAGGCTTCCTGTTTCTCCTGTGTGTCGCCGGGCACAGGCAGCCACGCGGGTTCCCAGTAGGCTAGGCCCATCGCGCCGCCGCTGACCGCCGCCTGTGTTACGGCGCGCATGGCGTTCATCTGCCCCTGCACGGTGGCGGCATACTCCATTACCGCGCCCGTTGCGGGCACGGAGTTCGGTTGAAAATCGCCGTTTTTCTCGGTATACACATAGCTGGTTTCCGCAACAAAGGTTTGCTTGCCGTATTCCGCGGATACGGATTGAAGCACCTCTTCCAGGTTTTGAAGCGTTCCGTGCCAGAAGGGGTAGTAGCTGACGGCGTACACGTCGTAATCCACGCCGCGCGCCCACAACAGCCTTGCATACCGCGCGTCCGGCTTGGAAAAATGCAGCGCAACCAGCGCGCCCGGCGCTGCTTCGCGCACGGCGCGGCTGCCCGCTTTCATCAAAACGGCCATATCGTTCCAGTTGGTCACGCCCGCCATCGCGCCGTCGGTTTCATTGCCCACCTGCACCATGGCAATGTCCGCGCCCGCAGCTTGTATAGCCTGCAGGCTGTTAAGGGTATAAGCGTACAGCGCGTCGGCTTTTTCGTCCACCGTCATCCCTTCCCAGGCCTTCGGGCTCATCTGCTTTTTGGGGTCGGCCCAGAAATCGCTGTAGTGGAAATCCACAATCAGCTTTAGCCCCGCCGCCGCGGCGCGCCGCCCGATTTCGCACGCGGTGTTCAAATCGCACACGCCGCCGCCGTAGGAATTGCCCTCGCCGTCGTACGGGTTCACCCACACGCGCACGCGCACGGCGCTAAACCCGCCCGCCTGCAGCAGCGCGAACAGATCGGCGGGGTCTCCGTTTCGGTCTTTGAAGGTCACGCCGCTGTTTTCCAGCGAAAGCACGCTGGAAACGTCCGCGGAGAACAGGAAGTCGTCCGGCAAACCTTGCACAGGCGTGGCGAAAACCCCGTCCGCCGCCGCCGTGCCCATAAGCATTACGCACAGCGCGATGAGCGCCACGGTACGAAGCAGTTTCATCATGGGAAATTCCCCCTTTTTCGGTTTCGGAGCGCGGTTTGCTGGTTACAGTATACCATAGACAAAAACCGGCGGACAATATACCCGCCGCGTGCGCTGTTCCCATTCCCTGCCTGCAATTTTCACCCTTGCGGCGCAGATGGATTGACACGGGTTTTGGAGCGTGATATAGTCAAGGTACAGTACAATAAGCGTGAATTCTGACCAAACTTAAAAATGGAGGAATCCCTATGAAGAAACTTCTGGCGCTTTTCCTGTCCGTATCCATGATGCTGGGCCTGGTATCCATGGCGGCTGCGGACGAAACCGTGAAC
>CAYRPW010000318.1:0-3034 GCA_964426145.1 uncultured Oscillospiraceae bacterium | reverse complement strand
GTTAAATAATATATACGAAACGTTATGTCTATGCACAAGACGATCTCCTGTTTCACGATTTCAAGGGGCCGCACCAGCGTGCGGCCCCTTTGAATTGCACCATGTGTTTCCGCGGTCGTTCGCCGTTTGGTTTCCGCGGCCCGGCGCGCTTGCCTAAAACAGCTGTTTGAGAATGTCGATACCGGCGATATAGGTGCCCAGGCTGCTGCCGATATTACCCATCACGACGACCAGCAGGGCTTTTAAAAACCGGTTCCTGTAAAACCCTTTGATGCTGAAGACGTCCCCCTGTACGTTGAGCACGTCCTGCACGGAGGGCTTGCGAACGCTGGCCTGCGCCAATCCGGCAAACCAGCCGCACGCCAGCAGCGGATTTAAAGAGGTGATGGGCGCCGCGATGAACGCGGTGAGAATGCTGAGCGGGTGGGGGAACGTAAGCGCGACGAACAATGCGGCAAGCCCGCCGTTCCATACGATCCAGGAGGTGATCTGGCGCAGCCCGGTCTGGGGGCTGGTAACGAAGCCGAAAACAATCAGGCCGATGATCGCGGCGGAAAGCGCCCAGCCGAAAATCTTCGCATATGGCTTTTTCGCGGGCACTTCCGTGATGCGTTTCAAATCCTGCGTGCGGAAGATTTCTTCCTTCACACCCGGCACGTGCGCGCCGCCGAGCACCGCGACGACCTTGTTCCCGGGAGCTTCCTTAATTTTCGCGGCCAGATGCTGGTCTCGTTCGCTGATGAGAATATCGCCGATCTTGGGGAACTGCTTGCGCATATCCTTGAGTACGGCTTCCAGAATATCCGCCTTGAGCAGCTCCTGCAGCCCTTCGTCTGTAATCTCTTCGTCGTCTCCGGAGGAAAGAAGGAAGCTCATCATCAGCTTTGCCTTTTCCCACAGGTTCAGTTTCCGCCAGATGCGCAAAAACGTCGTCTGAATACTCCGGTCGGCCAGCACCAGCGTGGCGCCGGTTTCCTTCGCGCTGGCGATACCCTGCAGCATTTCTCCGCCGACGGCCACGTGCAGCCGCCTTGCGATGCGTTTTTGGTAGGCGCTCAGCGCAAGATTGGCCAACAGAAAACCGACTTTCCCGGTTTTGATCACCTGAACGACGTCGGTGTTCTCCCATGCCTTGGGATTTTGGAAAACCCGGTACCGTTCCTCATCCAGCTCTATGCAAACGCTGTCGGGGCGTTCGTCCTCAATCACCTGTTTCACCAGCGCGGCACTTTCCTGCGACACGTGCGCTGTGCTGATCAGCAGGATTTCCTTATCCTGATAGTGAAGCCGGGTCACGTTGCTGTCCATGCGTTGCGTTCCTCTTTTGCTGGCGGTGGAAACGGGGAACCGGCATACGCCGTTTGCCCCGTATCCCCGAACCGTTTCCCGCAGCCTGCGCGGCGCTGCCTTCTTCCGTCAGTATACCATATAAAAATCACCGTTCTCCGCAGGAACGGCAATATTTACGATTGGCGAAACGCGCCGGTCGGCCCGGCGGCTGCAGCCCGCCGTGATCTACTCTGGCTGGGAGACCGATAGTTTACGAACAAAATAAAGCCGGCCCGCCGCGCAGGTTTGCGGCGGGCCGGTCTGTCTGATACGGTGACAAGGGGAGAGCGCATCGGGTTTCCGGGTTCGGGGGCATTGCGCGTCAGGCGGTTTCCCGCACCGAAGGGACAAGGGATGCGGGATATCCGGAATCCGGCGGCCGCTTGGTATGAACCCGATCCGTTATTTCTTGGGGTACTCGCCGTATTGATTTTTCCCGGCCTTGCTGTCCTGGCAGAGGAAGATGATCACAACAACGGTCCCGACCACCGGAATAAGCGACAGCAGGAGCAGCACCCCGCTTCTTCCGGTATCGTGCAGCCTTCGGACCGCGACGCCGATTGAGGGCAGAAGAACCGCCGCCGAGTAAGCGCACGCGATGATCAGCATCACCGTACCGTAGGTGGCAAGGAGACCGACAACGATGGTAATGGCGGCGTTGACCAGATAGTATAGCCAGTATTCTTTCCGCCTTGCCCGCCCGCTGAAATCGTAATACTTTTTAAGAACCGAGATATAATTCTGCAGTATGCCGCTGCCTCCCTGGTTCCTGCTGATGACGTCAAACGCAACGGCAGCCAGCAGCACCAGGCCCTTGACCAGCTTCTGGACGTTTGAGTCCAGGCCCAGGATGTTCATGCCGTTGTTGAGGATACCCATGATCAGCGCGCCGATGACGGAGCCGCTCACCGCGCCGATGCCGCCGTAAGCGCTGGCGCCGCCGATGAAGCAGGCGCCGATGGCGTCCAGCTCGAAACCGTCGCCGGCCATCGGGGTTGCGCTGTCCAAGCGCGCTGCGTACACCATGCCGGCGATACCGGCAAGGAGGCCCATGTTCACATAGCTGAAGAACATCAGCCGTTCGGTTTTTACACCGGACAGGCGCGCGGCCTTCGTGTTGCCGCCCATCGCGTAGATGTGGCGGCCGACCACCGTTTTGGTGGTGATGAAGGTGTAAATGGCGGCGATGAGCCCGAGCACCAGCAGCACCGCGGGAATGCCCTTATACCGTGCAAGCAGCGTAAAAAACCAGATCAGAATCGCGGAGATGATGACCATGCGGGCAATCAGCGCTCCCGGAGTGGCGTACTCATATCCCTTGCGCTTTTTATTCCGGTTGGAGATGATCTGCATCACGCAGTAAACTGCCGCAATCAGAATACCAAGAAACAGGCATGTCAGGTAGATGTTCATGCCGGCGACTTCCCACACCCCGATGAACTCCGGCACCGTGCCCTTGAAAAACTGGTAGAATTCCACCGGGAAAACGGGGATCGCCTTGCCGCCCTGCAGGATGATCAGCGTAGCGCCGCGGAAAACCAGCATGCCGCTCAGGGTTACGATGAAGGCCGGGATCTTCACGTAGGCGATCCAGAACCCCTGCCACATGCCCAGCAGCAGGCCTACGCACATGCACAGGAAGATGGACAGATAGGGGTCCCATTTCCACTTCATGATGAAGGTGCCCGCGCAGGCGCCCACCAGG
>CAYRPW010000317.1:0-3049 GCA_964426145.1 uncultured Oscillospiraceae bacterium | reverse complement strand
TTTCTACAGCTTCATGCGAACCTTTCTTGCCGTGGATATGCCGTTTGACACCGCAAACGCGATCGACGAGCAGGCAAAACAGATATCCGGAGAAGCCGCGTTTCAGGCAATGCCCTGCTACCCGTTGCCAGGCAGCACGGCGGTGATCAACGGCGCCATGGTTGTGAAGCTGTCCGACTGAGGAAATCAAAGTCCTTCCGCGCCGTATTCCAGCAGCACGTTCTGATACGCAAGCTCCACCACCGCCGAATCCAGCTGGGCGATGGTTTCCCGGTCCGCGTCCGCCTGCGCCGCCTGCAAGCTCGCCGGGTTTTCCACGGGCGCGATCATCAGCCCGGCAAACGCCGCGCCGTCCTCCCGCGTCCAGGTCTGCCCTTCCGGCACCACGCGATAGCCCTCGGCGAACGCGGCGCACTTGCCCGCAAAAAACCCGCCCGCATCAACCCACGGCGCAAACGTTCCTTCTGCGTTGTTCTGCGCGTGCGCCCGATAGTTTTCATCCAGATAGATCATCGCCACGCCTCCTTACCGTTCCAGATACACTTGATGGATATACCCGTTGCTGTACCCGTTTATCCCCGCTTCCACATAGGCGGCGATGTAGTACATGCCGGACAGGGCGGCCACATCCAGCGTGAGCGTTTTATACCCGGCCGTCGTGCTTTCCGTATAGGCAATCTTCGTCATCGACAAAGCGCTGCATACATACAGGCCGAATTTGGGCGAACCGGCTGCCTGGTTATGATTGACGTACATTTTCACCGCGGATACGTTGGTCAGATCAACCGGGGTGCTGAAACCCATGTAAAACTTGGATGTGTACGACCCGTCGTGGCACCACAGATAGAGGTTTGCCTCGTTTTGCGTCCAGCCGCCTTTGTCGGTATAGATTGCCGTTTCCCCGGATGCCAGCAGATGCGATCCGGCGTCGTACAGATGCAAGGACACCTCCGCCCATGCGCCGCCCGTGTACACATACGCGGGCTTGATCGCCCATGCGCCGCTTACGCGCTGGTACACCGCGCGGGGTGCGAGCGTAATCCGTTCGCCAAGCGCCATCGGCGCGCGCGTGGTGCCGCCCAGCCACACCCACACGTCGCCGTCCGCGGGGGAAGAAGGCGCGGATGCGGACGCAAACACGCCGCCGACCGCCGCCGCCGTGATCACCCCCACCGCGCCTTGCGCCGCGCTTGCGGGCAGGTTTCCCGCCGCGGCATATGCCTTCAGGTTCAGCGCCGCGCCCGCGCCGCCGGGGAAATAGCTCAGTACGCCCATCTATAAACAACACCTTTCACGAAATGAGGAATTAGGAATTAGGAATTAGGAATTGTGGATCGGTTGCTGGCGCAACCGTTCTTTTCTAAAGGAGATTGCGGAGCAATCTTTCTGCAATTCCTCATTCCTAATTCCTCATTAACTCCTCGTCCCTCGTCATCCCACCATCAGCACGGAGACCAGCAGATCCACCTCCGGCTTTTCGCCTTCCGCCTGCACCGTCACCGTGTCCGTTCCCTGCGCGGTTACGCGCAACTGCGCTTTCGCCGCAGCCTGATACTGCGCGCCGGTCGCGGCCGGCGAAAGCCCGGCCACGGCCTTCCTGCCCGCCGTCATGCCGGTGACCGTCACCGTTTGCGAAAACGGCGCTTCCGTGCCCGCCCATCCTGCCGCCGTCAGCGTTGCGGCCGCCTCGGCGGCGGGCATGCCGTAGTCCGTGCCCGGCGTACCCGCCGTTGCCCCGCCGTTTCCGTCGCCCTTCAGCAGGCCGGAGGCCGTGATCTTCGCCTGCGCGCCGATGTTGTCGCGCCCCTGCGCCTTCTGCTCGCCGGTCAGCGTCTGCGCCGAAAAGCGCAGCGCGTCGGCCAGCCCCTCGGCCAGCCCTTGCGCCGTCGCGTTCTCGATCATCTGCGCAATGCGCGACAGGCGCAGGCTTTCGGGCGCGATCAGCCCGCAAACGGCGTCGTCCGCGCGCTCGTCGGTGATATCGCTTTCCAGAATCTCTTCCGCGGCCGCCCGCACCCGCACCTGCGCCAGGGAAAGCTCGTACACTTCCTCGCCGCGGGTGAGCGTAGGCGCCTGCGGCGTGCTTGCCGCCACGCCGATTTTTTTCACCAGCGCAACGGTCCGCGCCGGTATGTCCAGCCGCACAACGATGCGGTCGATGCGGTCAAGCTCCGCCTCCGTTCCGTGCGAAAACGCCTGGATGGCGCCGCCGTTATCCCGCAGGTGGTAATAAAACCCCCGGATCATGGCCATGCCGTAGCCTGCCAGCGTGCGCATGGTGCCTCCCTCGGCGGTTACCTGCAAGCACGTACCCGTATCCGCAACCCCGTCCGCGGCAAGCGTGTGGAAAGCCGCGGCCATATCGGCCGAATCATAGCTGCGTTCGTCCTCCGCCGTGCTGTTGAAAAACCCGTATCTCTCCTGTGCCATCCGTTACCCTTCCTCTCATCTGGCCGCCGGGCTGCGCCGGTCAAGCAGCGCGCTCACCGTGAGCGGCGCATCGCCGAAGCTGGCCGAAAGCGTCCGCGCGCCGCTTTCGTACGTTTCCGTCATCTCGGCAACGCGCACCGCAGCGCTTCCGAACCGCCCCTGCACCAGCACCACGTCGCCCACGTCGTAATCGCGGCCGTAGCGGCACGCGCCCGTGTCCAGCAGCGCGGCGGTTACGGTCGTCTGCGCGCCCGCGTCGGCAAGCTTGTTGTCCGCATACAGCAACAGCAGGTCCGCGTCCGCGATGCTGCCGGCTTCCGCCCACAGCTCCCGCCTGTCCGCGCCCTGCGCGGCGCCGCCCGCGCAGAGGATGAGCCGGTTTTCGTCCTCGCCCGCGCCGCCCGCGTACGCCGTGGTCGCGCTGCCGGAGGCAAGGCTGCGGTAGGTAACCTCCGCTGCGTTGCCGCATTCCGCGCCGATCAGGCACAGCGCGTCTCCCGCCGTGCGGTCCGCGCCCGCCCAGGCCGTGAACACATACCGCTTGTTACCAAAATCCGGCACGATATCCCAGCCAAGGCCCGTGCGCTTGCCGATGGATAAAAACAGCGTGTCCAGCCGC
>CAYRPW010000316.1:0-3065 GCA_964426145.1 uncultured Oscillospiraceae bacterium | reverse complement strand
GCCGCCCGCGATGCCGGAATAGAGGGTCAGCCAGCCAGATTTGTTGCCCATGATCTCGATGAGCATGCACCGCCCGTGGCTTGTGGCGGTGGTGTGGATACGGTCGATCACCTCGGTGGCGATATCCATGGCCGTGTGAAAGCCGAAGGTGAAATCGGTGCCCGTGATGTCGTTATCGATGGTTTTCGGCAGGCCGATGACGTTCAGCCCCTCCTGCGATAGCAGATTCGCCGTGCGGTGCGTGCCGTTTCCGCCCAGGGTCACCAAACAGTCGAGCTTCAGCTTTTTGTAGTTCTTCTTCATGGCGGACACCTTGTCCTGCCCGTTTTCATCCACTTCCTGCATCTTGCGGAAGGGCTGGCGGCTTGTGCCAAGAATCGTTCCGCCCAGCGTCAGGATGCCGGAAAACTTGTCGCGGGTCATTTCCTGATAATCCAGCTCGATCAAACCGCCGTAGCCGTTGTGAATGCCGACGATTTCCACGTCGAACAGCTCATAGGCGGCCTTGGCCACCCCGCGGATCGCGGCGTTCAGCCCCGGGCAGTCTCCCCCGCTTGTGAGAATTCCAATTCTTCTTTTCATCCTCAGGCCTCCTCAGTCGTACTCTTATTATACCATGCAGGATGGGGAAACATCAACGGCCGGGTTGCACCTGCCGCGGCGCGCGCCACGCAAATACCGCCGGGATGGCAAACGCGGTAACCGCAAGCGTGCGGTGCGCATACCAGTAGTGAATGTAGGTGTGGTTGGACGCCACGAAATACCACGCGAACGGGATCAGCGCGGCAAGCGCGAGCGGCAGCAGCGCTCCGCCCGCCCATTGTTTGCTCACGCGAAGCGTTCCGCCGGACAGCGTGATCTGCTCCCGGCCGAAGAGGAGCGCATACCCGGCCAGGCACAGGAGGAACGGCCCGAGGTAGAGCCAGTGATTGTATGCTTCGATGTTGCGCTTTAGGACTTCCGCCCAGTTGAAGGTTTCCTCCATGTACGCGTTGGACATCCGCGCCAGGATATTGCCCTGCACGGTCGAAAGCACGTCCGAGCCGGTGAGAAGCCCGCACAGCGCCCATTTGCCCGCCCACATGCCCACGTAGCCGATTCCCCACGCCAGCGACAGGCCGGCGACATCGGCAACGGAGGTCTTCCAGCTCGTGTGCCCGCGCATTGCCAGGTATAGCGCCAGCGGCACGCCAAGCGTTATCAGCGGATAGGTGAGAAAATCCACGTAGGAGGTCGCCATGCCCGTAAACAGGAACAATCGCCAAAAGCTCCGGGCAGCTTCGCGCCGTTCAAACCCAAGCAGCAGGCAAAGCACGGCCGCCGCGGTTACATAGAAAACCCACGAGAACTGGAAGGATTGGAACAGCGCGGTGGGCGTCAGGAACAGCGCCGTGAGCAAAAACGGAAGCATAAGGCGCTTGCAGCCCTTCCGAAACATCAAAAACAGAACCAGAGCGCTCAGCAGGCATTGCAGCACGGTGTTCAGGATGCGGATCTGCCCGTAGTCGAAAAACAATAACAGCGGCTTCAGCCACACCAGATACCCGTGCCAGTAGCGGGCGTAGCTGTGCGTCTGGTAGCCGTCGGTCGCGCCCGTTGCCCACTTCACCAGCCCCTGCGCCGGATCGTGATCCGCAAACCGGGCATAGGTGCTCAGCATCGCGTTTTGCACGGCATTGCCGTCGCCCGGGTAGGCGGCGAGGAGAAGCATGATGGAATCGGTAAAGTTATCCAGCCGCGTGCTGCGCCAGTTTTCATACAGGAACGGATAGCTGCCTTCGCGTTCCACCGTGGCCGCGGATTTTCGCACGTTTTGCTGGATGCGGTCCACCGGCAGCAGGTAGGACGCAGTGATCAGCAAAAAGCCCAGCAGAATACCGGCGGCAAGCGCGGCCAAAAGCCGCGGCAGAAAGCGGGCGGCTTTGCGCGCGCTCCATGGCAGGGCTTCCGTCGCGTTGGCCGCGGGCGAACCCGCGTACAGCCGCAGCGCCAGCCGTTTTTCGGTGACCAGCACAAAACCGAGCGGCAGCAGCGCCGCCGCCGCGCACGCGGCCGTAAAATAGAACGTGAAGCTCAGCGGCGCGGAAAACCACGTCCAGAAACTTGCGAGCACGGCGCCGCGGAGCAGCTTCAAGCCGCAGAGCAAACCGCTGATCACCAGGGTATACGCCGCGTAAACAAAAACCCTGCGCAGGCCCTTTGCCCGCCCCTTGAGACCGAAGTGCAGCGCCGCCGCAAGCGCGCCGGGCAGGAGCAGCAGCACCAGAGAAACCAATCTCTGCATCGTTCCTATCCCTTCCATTTCCCCGGTGTTTGGTACTCGTATGGTAACACACAATCGGCGTATTTCCAAGCGGAATGGGCGCAAAGTTCCCGCAAGTGCTTCTTTTCACAGGCGCGTTTTTGTGATATGGTAGGAGAGGTTATGAAGCGGCATTGCAGGCGCGCAAAGACGACGTCTTGCGTGCCGCGTTTTCAAAAACCGCTGGAGGGAACGGCATTGATCGGAATCCTGAGTTACGGCATCGGCAACGTGGGCTCCATCCGCAACATGCTCAAAAAGGCCGGCGCGGCGAGCGCAATCGTGCAGACGGCGGCGGAGCTTTCCGCCTGCGACAAGCTGATTTTGCCGGGCGTCGGCGCGTTTGACACCGGTATGGATTTGCTGGAGCAAAGCGGCATGCGCGGCGCGCTGGACCAGGCCGTGCAGGACGGCAAACCCCTGCTTGGCATCTGCCTGGGCATGCAGATGCTGGGGCGGCGCAGCGAGGAAGGCAAACGCCCGGGGCTTGCCTATGTTCCGTTTGACAACGTCCGTTTCCAACTGGACAGCGCTCAGTATAAAATACCGCACATGGGCTGGAACTACGTTTCCGTAACGAACGCCGCCGACCCGCTGGTACGGGGTTTCGAGGACGCCATGCGTTTTTATTTCGTACACAGCTACTACGCCCGGTGCGACGAAGCAAACGACGCGCTGATGCTATGCGACTACGGGGTTCCGTTTGCCGCGTCGGTACGCCGGGGAAACGTCTGGGGCACGCAGTTTCACCCCGAGAAAAGCC
>CAYRPW010000315.1:0-3070 GCA_964426145.1 uncultured Oscillospiraceae bacterium | reverse complement strand
CGGAACGGTGGATGTCAAGGATGCGACCGTCGATTCCCTTGCGGAGATGATGGTCGGCCGGAAAGTGAATTTTAACGTCGATAAGAAACCGGCGAATCCCAAAGACGTGATACTCAGCGTCAACAATCTGTCGCTGACTACCTCTGCAAGCGGCAAACACCAATTGCACAACGTATCCTTCAAAGTTCGTTCCGGGGAAATCGTTGGGATCGCGGGCATAGAAGGCAACGGGCAAAGCGAACTGGTTTATATGCTGACCGGGCTGTTGAAACCATCGCACGGTTCTATCATCTTCGACGGTAAAGATATTACGCGCGAGTCCATCCGCAGCCGGAACGATCGCGGAATTGCGCATATTCCGGAAGACCGGCACCGTTACGGATTGGTGCTGGATTATTCGCTGGCAGAGAATCTGATCCTGAAAAGTTATCATACCGGGGCATTCAACCGCAGCGGTTTTCTGCGCTTTCCGCAAATGCGGCAGTATGCCCGGCAGCTGATTGAGCGGTTTGATATCCGTGCCGGACAAGGTGCTGAAACACCGGCACGCAGCATGAGCGGCGGTAATCAACAAAAAGCGATCATCGCGCGCGAGGTTTCCCTCTCCCCCGATTTGCTAATCGCCGTACAACCGACGCGCGGTTTGGATGTCGGCGCGATTGAATATATTCAAAAGCAGCTCATCGCAGCGCGTGATCAAGGGCGCGCCGTGTTGCTGGTCAGCCTGGAACTTGAGGAAGTCATGAACATCAGCGATCGCATTCTGGTGATGTACGAGGGCAGAATTGTAGCGGAAGTCGACGGACCCAGCGCAGTTCGCCAGGAATTGGGGCTGTATATGGCCGGGGCTACGCCAACTGAACTGGCCGGGGAGGCGATGTAGCATGAAACCGGGAAAAACCAAGAACACAGCGCTGTTTACCACTATTCTGTCGGCTGTCGGCGCAATTGTGATCGGGCTTATGATCGGCTATGTATTGCTGCTGGTCACCAAGCCTGACCGTGCCTGGTGGGGCTTGCTCAAAATACTGACCGTCGGTTTTTCCGACCTCACAAAATTCGCGAAAGTTTTGTACCAGGCAATGCCGCTGATTTGCACCGGCCTTTCCGTAGCGTTCGCGTTTAAAACGGGCTTATTCAATATCGGCGCAACTGGCCAATATACCGTGGGCACGTTCTTTGCCCTTTTTGCCGGAATTCAATTGCAATTGCCCTGGTATCTGGCGCTGATTGCGGCAATGATCGGCGGCGCAATCTGGGGCGCGATACCGGGCATCTGCAAAGCGCTGTTTAACGTGAATGAAGTCATCACATCGATCATGTTTAACTGGATCAGCGTTTTTGCCGTCAATCTGGCGTTTACAAACCTCCCCATGCTTGTGGTGGATTTTTGGGGAAAATCCTCCGTTCGTGACCGGACCCCCCTTCTGGCGGACGCGAACAAGAGTGCGCTTCTGCCGAAATTGGGTTTGGATCAGTTAATGAGCAGCGATCTGGTCAATATCGGGATCTTTGTGGCGATACTCGTCGCCGTGGTCGTTTGGATATTGCTCCAGAAGACGACGTTCGGTTACGAAATCAAAGCCTGCGGCTATAACCGCGACGCGAGCCAATACGCCGGCATCAACGCCAAGCGCAACATTATCGTTTCCTTTATGATATCGGGCGCGCTTGCCGGCTTGGGCGGCGGTTTATACTATCTGAGCGGGAACGGACAATATACGTTTTTAAAGGTGCTGCTGGCCGCCGGGTTTAACGGCATACCAGTAGCGCTATTGGCAAATTCTCACCCGATCGGCGTGATCGTAAGCGCTTTGTTTATCAGCTATATTCAAGTCGGCGGTGATGCGCTGCAGCCACGCTTCGTGCGGGAAAATATAGACATTATCATCAGCGTAATTATTTACGTCAGCGCGTTTGCGCTGTTGTTGCAGCTCTGGTTTAGCAAACTGCTCACACGCCGTTCCATGGCTGCCGTTTCATTGCGTGACGCAGAACCTGAAACTCCAATCGCAGCCGGCGCTGCGGACGTACTGGGAGAGGACGGTGAAACCGAATGATTATCGGCAATATCCTGAGTGCGACGCTACTATTTGCAGTTCCGTTGATGCTGGTCGCTTTGGGCGGAATGTTCTCCGAACGCAGCGGTGTTGTGAACATCGCGCTGGAGGGCATCATGATCGTCGGCGCACTGGCCGCCAGCCTGTTTCTGCGTTATGCAGAAGATTTGGGATTCAGCAAGGGATATGAGCAATGGATCGTTCTCGCCAGCATACTGATTGCGGGAGTGGTCGGCATTCTATATAGCTTGCTGCTAGCTTTTGCGGCAATCAAGCTGAAAGCCAATCAGGTGATCAGCGGCACGGCGCTGAACATGCTGGCTCCCGCGCTGGCGGTTGTGGTTACCTGGAACATTCAGGGAACGGCGCAGACCACGATTCTGATCCCAAGTTGGGTGCGTATCGCAAAGGAGAGCCTGGGAATCGTTGCCGATAACGTGCTGACGCGCTTCCTGTTCAACAGTTTGTTTATTACGACGCCGATCGCGTTCGTTCTGCTGCTGCTATCCATATTCTTCCTGTACCGTACCAAGACGGGCTTACGCCTGCGCGCCTGCGGGGAGCATCCCCAGGCCGCGGACAGCGTGGGTGTAAACGTGTATCGCATGCGCTATCTCGGCGTCGGGATATCCGGCTTCCTTGCCGGGATTGGCGGCATCGCCTATACGCTTGCGGCCGGCAGCGGGTTTACCTCCACGGTCGCCGGTTACGGCTTCCTGGCGCTGGCCGTGATGATCTTTGGTAATTGGAAACCATGGAATATCCTGCTTGCGAGCTTCTTCTTCGCATTTTTCCGTATTATTTCGTTTTATTCCAATTCGATTTCTTTCCTGCCGAAGTTCGATACGCTCGTCGGCAGCGAGAATATCTACCTGATCATGCCCTATCTGATCACGATGATCGTTTTGATCCTCACCAGCAAGCGCAGCCGCGCCCCCAAAGCCGAGGGGATTCCCTACGACAAGGGCAGGCGATAAAACCGAACGCATGCAAAGAGCCGCGCATTCTGC
>CAYRPW010000314.1:699-3080 GCA_964426145.1 uncultured Oscillospiraceae bacterium | reverse complement strand
AAGACGGTCGCGATCTCGGGCCGGTCAAGCCCGAGCGCGCGCGGCAGATAGAGCGTGTTCAGCGCCGAAATCGCCCCCGCCGAGGACCCGGCCAGGATATAGCGCCCCGACACGCCCAGCCGGGCGCGATTGTCCTCGGCCCAGCCAAGCGCGGCGCAGGCATCCTCGACCACTGCCAGCGCGGGGTCCGTAAAAGGTTTCGTGCATCACCTCGCCCGCGGCGCGGGCATCGGCGCAAAAAGCGCCGCGCTGGGCATCAAGGGCGTGAAGAAGGGCTTTACCCCGTCCGCCGCGGCAAGCGTGCCCGCTAGCGCCATGGCCGCGCTGTTTCAGGTAGGCGACCGCGTGATGCACCGCAAGTTCGGCGAAGGAAACGTGATGGAGCTCCACGGCAAGGGCGGCGACGCACGGGTTGTGATCGCGTTCGCGGCGTACGGCATCAAGGAGTTCGCGCTGAGCATCGCGCCGATTGTGAAGGTAACCGAGTAAACACCGCATACATAGCTCCAGGGCGCTGCAAAGCGCCCTGTTTGAGAAAGGAGCGTTTATGGCCGACGCAGAAAACCGCATGGAATTTCTGATCCGCACATTAAGCGGCGCCAGCAAGGCCTATTACGCCGGCGGACAGCTTGTGATGAGCGACGCCGCGTGGGACCGCCTGTACGACGAGCTGAAAGCGCTGGAAGCGGAAACCGGCGTGCAGCGGGACGATTCCCCCACCCGGCGCGTAGGCGCGGAACCGCTGGCGGCCTTCCAGCCGCACCGGCATATAAACCGCCTGTGGAGCATGGACAAGGTGCAGAGCAAGGCCGAGCTCCGCGCCTGGCTTTCCCGCTGCGAAAAGCTGTACGCCCAGTACCGGGAGGACGAAAAAACCCTGCCGCCGCTCGTTTACACCGTGGAATACAAGCTGGACGGATTAACCATTAACCTGACGTATGAAAACGGCATGCTCCGCCAGGCCGCCACGCGCGGCAACGGCGAGGTGGGCGAAGGCATACTGCCGCAGGCGCGCACCATCCGCGCCGTGCCGCTGTCCATCCCCTGGAAAGGGTTTTTGGAAGTGCAGGGCGAGTGCATCATGCGCCTGAGCACGCTATCCGCTTACAACAAAACCGCCGAAGAGCCGCTGAAGAACGCGCGCAACGCCGCCGCGGGGGCGATCCGCAATCTGGACCCCGCCGTCACCGCCGCGCGCAGGCTGGACGCGTTTTTCTACCAGGTCGGCACGATGGAAAACCCGCCGTACCGGGATCACCCGGGCATGATCGCGTTCCTTGCGGAAAACGGCTTCCCCACCATTCCGCTGGAAACCGCAACGGATGCGGACGCGCTGGAACAGGCCGTGGACCGGATGGAGCAGAAGCGCGAAACGCTCGATTTCCTGATCGACGGCGCGGTGATCAAGGTGGCCGACCTGCGCACGCGCGAGCTGCTGGGCAATACCGACAAGTTCCCGCGCTGGGCGGTCGCCTATAAATTCGCCGCCGAAGAGGACGTGACGACGCTGCTCAGCGTTACCTGGCAGCTTGGGCGCACCGGCAAGCTAACCCCGCTTGCGCACCTCACGCCCACGGACATCGGCGGCGTGACCGTGAGAAACGCGACGCTCAATAATTACGGCGACATCCTGCGCAAAAAGCTTGCCATCGGCTGCAGGGTGTGGATCCGCCGCAGCAACGACGTAATCCCCGAGGTGCTGGGGCGGGCGGACGAGGCCGGCGAGAAGGAAACGATAATCCTGCCGCCGACGCACTGCCCCGCCTGCGGTACGGAACTGACCGGGCGCGGCGCGCACCTGTTCTGCATGAACCGCAAAAGCTGTAAGCCGCAGGCCGTGGCCCGCCTCGCCCACTTCGCCGGGCGGGACGCGATGGACATCGACGGTTTTTCCGAAAAAACGGCCGAACTGCTGTACGACAAGCTGGGCGTGCGCGATCCGGCCGACCTGTATACCCTGACGGCAGACGCGCTGCTGGCGCTGGACGGCTTTCAGCAAAAACGTGCCGAAAACCTGATCGCTGCGCTGCAAAACAGCAAACACTGCGCGCTTGACCAGTTCCTGTTCGGCCTGGGAATTCCAAACGTCGGGCGGAAAACCGCGCGCGACCTTGCCGATACCTTCGGCTCGCTTAACGCTCTTCAGGAAGCCACGGAAGAACGGCTGCTTGCAATCCCCGAGGTCGGCGCGGTCGTGGCCCAGAGCATCGCGGAGTTCTTCTCGTTCCCCGAAAACCGCGGCATGATCCGCCGCCTGCTGGACGCGGGCGTTGCGCCCGCCTACGAAACGAAAGTACAATCCGGCGCGCTGCAAAACCAGACGGTGGTCATCACCGGCACGCTGCCCACCATGTCGCGGCAGGAGGCGGAAGCGCTGGTCG
>CAYRPW010000314.1:0-689 GCA_964426145.1 uncultured Oscillospiraceae bacterium | reverse complement strand
CCGCCGTCAGCCAGAAAACGGCCTTCGTGGTCGCGGGCGAAAAAGCGGGCAGCAAGCTCCAAAAGGCCGAAACGCTGGGCATTCCGGTGCTGACCGAGGCGGAGTTTTTGCGGCGGGTACAAGGCGCGTAAGCAAAAAAGGCGGCATACGAAACGCCTCCGCGGGCAGAACCCGCGGAGGCGTTTTTTTGCATGTGTTCAGTTTCTGCCGTAGGGGCTGTATTGGTCGTAATCGCCGCCGATGCTGCGCTGCGTTACCTTCAGCGAAGAATCCACGTCGAAGGAGTACACCACCGTAGCCGCAGGCTCGGGCAGGCTGGTTTGCGTCTGCGCCGGGGCGTTTAGGTCGGTCGTTTCCACAGGCGGTACGGGCGGCATGTACCGGAACGAAAGCTTTGCCTCGCCCGGCTGTTCGCCGACGAACACCCAGGTATGCAGTCCGCCGCCGCCGACCAAAGCATCGGCGGAGAGGTTCTGTTCATAGGTATCGACGACGGCTCTGAGAACGCCCTCCGGTTCCACGCTCATCTCCCAATGATACCCGGTGGAGCGGTTTTCCAGCAGCTGCACCAGCACTTTTTCGGGCGTATATTCGTCGGGCAGCCGCTGGGTGGACAAAAGCGAAAGGTTTTTGCCCGCGTCCACGGAAAACGTGAACGTGTAGATGAAATCGCTGGGCTGCAGCTCCAA
>CAYRPW010000313.1:0-3081 GCA_964426145.1 uncultured Oscillospiraceae bacterium | reverse complement strand
CGAGCTTGCGCTGGTGGTGCAGAAACCCTCCGGCACGGTGCTCCTGGGAAAGGTGACCTATCTGCTCCCCGTGCGGTTCGTGCAGTTTGACGGCTTGTGGCTTGCCGATCCCAACGGCTCCACGCTGGGCGCGATCCTGGGCCTGAACCCGGCCCAGCTCGCCATGGAAACGCCGTAACACAAACGGTTGCATACTTACAACGCCCCGCCATCGCATCTGCGATGGCGGGGCGCTTCCTGTTATCTTCGTCCGTTATTCCACCGTGAACACGGCGTCCCCGGCGAAGGCGTCGTTCAGGTAGGCCGAAAGCCTGTATTCCCCCGCGGGCAGCGCGCCGTAATCGCGCAGCACTTTTTTCAGCGCGGAATCAAACACGTAGTATTCCGCGATAGTCGTCTGGCCGCCGTCGTATACCAGCACGTCCGGGAGGGTGTACACGTCGCCGTTGGGCAGGCGCAGCACGAGCTGGAAATCCAAATACTTCTGATCGCGCGTCGCGTTTAGCATGAAGCGCAGAAGGAAGCTGGTATCCTGGTCGGCAAGGCCGCCTTCCAGCGCTGCTGCGGTTGTCGAAAGCGCTTCGCTGTAATTCGTCTCGTTGGCGGCGGAGCGGTACACGCCCGTGCCCAGCAGCTGGTAGCCGAATTCCGTAAAAAGCGGGGGCGAGGGCATGGTGACCGTAAGCGTTGCCGTGCGCCCGTCCGCGGTGCTTACGGTGATCACATAGGGTTCGCCCGGGCTTAGGTAGTGGATCCCGGCCTCGGTTAGGTAGGTGCGCCGCTCCGTCGTGCGGTCGGTGGCTTCGGCCCGGCAGGTAACGGTATACAGCGGTTCGCCCGTGCCCGCGGCGTCCCACGAAACGTAGAGCGACGTGGTGCCAGACGGTTCCGCCGTCAGGTTTTGAATGGTTCCGTCCGCGCCGGCCTGCGCAAGCAGCGCCGTCAGCAGCAGGAAAAGCAGCAGGAAACCCGTTTTCTTTCGCATGAAAATCCCTCCGTTTGGCGCGGCGGCACGCGGCCGCCGCGGACGTCCGCTTGGTCATCTTCTAAGTAAACGCGAAAACATTGGAAATTCTTCCCACGAACAGGCGCTTACACTGTTATCCTGTAAAAAAACCCCCCGCGCGTTTGTATCGCGCGGGGGTTCGTCGTCCGCTCAGTCCGCGGCCAGCAGCTTCCGCGCGCCCGCGGCCACGGCCTCAAGCAGCGCGGCGGCCTTCGCCTGTTCGTTGTGGCATACGTTGACGTAGAGCTTGATCTTGGGCTCGGTGCCCGACGGGCGGATGCACACGAAGCCGTTTCCCTCCAGCGCGAAGTACAGCACGTCGCTCTGCGGGTAGGGCAGGGGTTCCGCCGTCCCGTCTGCGTAAGTCCTGGTGCCTTTCCAAATATCCATCACCGCGGCCACCCGCACGCCGCCGATTAATTTGGGCGGGTTCTGCCGGATGGCGGCCATGATCTCACCCATCTTCTTCACGCCGTCCATGCCGGGCATTTCGGCGCTTTCCACGTGCTCCAGATAATAGCCGTAGACTTTGAAAATCTCCTCCATCACGTCGGAAAGGGTTTTGCCCTGCGCCTTGAAATAGGCGGCAGCCTCGGCGATCAGCAGGCTCGCGTTCACGCCGTCCTTGTCGCGCACGAAGGTGCCGCTCAGGTAGCCGTAGCTTTCCTCAAAGCCGAATAAAAACGTGTGGGAATGGTCGTCCTCAAACTGCTGGATCATCTCGCCGATGAACTTAAAGCCCGTCAGCGTGTCAAACAGCGCAACGCCGTGCGCGTCGCAGATGGGTTTGGCCAGCTGCGTGGTGACGATGGATTTCACCACCGCGCCGTTTTTGGGCAGCGTGCCCGCCGCCTTTTTGGAGGACAGGATGTAGTAAATCAGCAGGCAGCCGATCTGGTTTCCCGTCAGCAGGCGGAACGCGCCGCTCTTCTCGCGCACCGCGACGCCCAGCCGGTCGCAGTCCGGGTCGGTGGCGAAGCACACGTCCGCGTTTACCCGGTTGGCAAGCTGGATGGCCAGATCGAAGGACTGGGCATATTCGGGGTTGGGGGCTTTCACGGTGGGGAAGGCGGGGTCGGGCAGTTCCTGTTCTTTCACCACGCTCACGCCCGTGATGCCCACTTCCTGCAGAATGCGGCGCACGGGGATGTTGCCGCTGCCGTGCAGGGGCGTATAGACGATCTTCAGGTTCTTGCCTTCTTTTTGGATGACCTCGGGGTTGACGGACAGGGTTTTCACCCGCGCGATGTATTCGTCGTCCACCTCTTTGTTTCCGATCACCTGCAAAAGCCCGCTCTGCAGGGCCTGTTCGCGGGGCATGGTTTTCACGCCGCTATAGGGTAGCACGGCAATCGCCCGGGTGACCGCGTCCGCCGTTTCGGGGCCGATCTGCGCGCCGTCCGCCCCGTATACCTTAAAGCCGTTATACTGGGGCGGGTTGTGGCTTGCGGTGATCACAACGCCCGCGTCCGCCTGCAGATGCCGCACCGCGAACGAGAGGATGGGCACGGGCCGGAGCTGGTCGAAAATCTTGGCTTCGATACCGCTTGCGCACAGCGTGAGCACGGCTTCCATGGCGAATTCCGCGCTCATGCGGCGGCTGTCGTACGCCACCACCACGCGCGGCCGCCTGCCGGCGCCCGCAGCCTGCGCGTTCAGATAGGCGGCAAGCCCCCGGGCGGCGCGGCGCACGGTGTACACGTTCATGCGGTTGGTGCCCATGCCCAGCACCCCGCGCAGGCCGCCGGTGCCAAAGGCAAGATCGGTGTAAAAACGGTCTTCAATTTCCCGTTCGTCGCCCGCGATGGATAAAAGCTCGGCAACCGTTTGCGGATCACCTGCAAAATCATGCAGCCATTGCTGATACTGTTCCTGGTAGCGCATCGAAACAATCCTCACTTATTCTTGCTGAACAGCCTCAATTATAGCGGTTCCGGCGTGCGAATGCAATCCGTTTTCCGGCCCGCGGTCACCCCAGGGCACTGATAAACGGCGCAAACAGGCGGCCTTCGAACACGGGCGTTACGCTGCCCCGCATGGATACGTGCCCCGACGGCTCTATGCGGATATCCATC
>CAYRPW010000312.1:0-3089 GCA_964426145.1 uncultured Oscillospiraceae bacterium | reverse complement strand
TCCTGCTGCTCTCGGTGTACGATTCCGAGCTTTTGCAAAAGCGGATGGACGCGCTGCGCCAAAGCGGAAACACCGTAACGCTGCAGCTGATTTCCCGCCGGGATGCGGAGGAGGCGGTATGAACCGTAAGCTGCTGCCCAAGGCGTACGCGGCGCTGCTGATCTATCTGGCGGCACTGCCCCTTTTTGCGCTGCCCGCGGCGGCGCTGTTTCCCGACCGGTTTTGGCAGGCCGTGCTGCTGCCCGTCCCCGCGCTCTTATTCACCGGCGCGGCGGGCCTGCTGCCCGCCAAACGGCGCATTCCCGCGCTGCTGGGCCTGCTTGTGCTCATGGCCGGGGCCTGCGCCGCGCTGTTTTTGCCGGCCAGGCCGCTTGGGATGCTCATCATCCTGCCGTGCGCGGCGGTGATGCTCCTGTTTTTGCCCGCCATGGCGCGGCCCGCGCACCGGGAACTATCCGTGTCGGTGCTTGGGCTTGGCATGCTCGTTCATCTGGGCGCGCAGTTTGTCAAAAGCGATCTCCGGTTTGCCGCCATCGCCGCGCCGCTTGCCTGGACCTGCGCCGCCTACCTGATTGCGGTGGGGTTCACCTTCAACCGCAACATGCTGATGGACCAAGATTCCCAGGCCGCCAGGCCGCTTTTGAACCATAACCGGAGGCTGCTGCTGGGCCTGAGCCTTCTGGCGCTGCTGCTGACCAACCTGAAAACTGTGGCAGCCGCCGTAAAAACGGCGATCACCGCGGTTCTGCGGGCGGTGGTCGCTGCGGCGCTCTGGCTTGCGTCGCTCTTTCGGCCGGAAGAAAGCACCACCGCCGCGCAGCCGGAGGGGAATCCCCTGGAAGCATTGCTGGAGGCATCCGAGCCCGGCGCGTTTTCCCGCATTCTGGAAATTCTCCTGTACGTTGTTGCGGCGCTGGCGCTCGCGGCGCTATCGTTCTTCGCGCTGCGCGCCCTGTACCGGCTTTTGAAACGCGCGCTGCGGGCAGTGGTTGCCCGGCTGCAGGAATACCGGCAGCGCGTTGCCGCCGACGTAACCGATCAATCCGACAGCCTGCTCAGCTGGGAAGAACTGCGCGCTGCCGCCCGCGCCCGCGTGCATCGTTTGAAACGGCGGTATTTGCCTACGCCGTGGGAGAAACTGACCCCCGCGCAGCGCGTTCGGCGCGTATATGCGCTGCTGCTGCGCCGTTCTCCCGCGCCAAACCCCGCGCAAACCGCGCGCGAAGCCCTGGCAAGCGGAACGATCTCCCTGCCGGAAGATACGGCCCTGGCCCTTGCCGCGCTCTACGAGGAAGCGCGCTATTCAAGCCACGGCATCGCCGGCGCGGAAGCGGACGCGCTGCGCAAACGCGCCGGGGTATAATAAACGCCGACGGCCTTCAGGCCGTCGGCGTTCGTTTGCCGCATACGATCGATTCGAGAATACACCGCGCACCGCGTGCCGGAGAACCGGGCACTACTTACATCGTGTCCAGCAATTCGGCCTTCTTGGCATTGAATTCCGCTTCGGTAATCGCGCCGGACTGGTAAAGCGCGTAATATTTCCGGATCAGTTCGGCGGCGGTATCGCCCGGGGTGGGGGGAGGGCCGTCTTCCAGATAGTAATAGCCGGGGGCGGGTTCCAGCGTGCCGATGCAGATCAGCACGAAGTCGATCACCGCCCACACGCCGAAGCCGCCGCCCGTGAAGAGTTTCAAAAGCCCGAGCCCGGTATATCCCAAATAGAAGCGGTCTACGCCGAACACGCCCAGAAACAGCGACAGGAAGATCGCGGTAATTCTGCTTTTTCCGTTTGCCATGCCGTTTAGGCTCCCTTCATTCCAACGGGCAGCACCGCTGCCCCGTTTCGCATTGCGGGATGCCCCGCAGGAGGATCATACTCCATAAAACCCGCGCTGCCTAGAGGAAAAAGCAATCTCTCATCAAGGTTTAATATGCCTCTAAGCCCGCTCTCTTGTTTGCCCGCGCCGCAAGTGCTATAGTGATAGCATGCACTGAAAGAAGGATGCCTTGAAAGGAGATTGCCCTATGCATATCGGATTGATTGTCTATTCGCAAACCGGGAATACCCTGACCGTTGCCCAGCGCATGAAGGAAACTCTCGAGGCCGCGGGGCATACCGCGGAGATACGGCCCGTGACCGTGGAAGCGGTCGCCAAGCCCGGTTCCACCGTCGCGCTCAAGGATAAGCCCAGCATTGCGGGGCTTGACGCGGTAATCCTGGGCGCGCCCGTACAGGCATTCTCCCTGTGCCAGGCGATGACGGCGTACCTCCAGCAGATACAAAGCCTCAAGGGCCTGCCGGCCGCGGCTTTCATTTTGCAGGGATTGCCAAAGAAATGGATGGGCGGCAACCGGGCGTTCCGAACGCTGAGAGCACTCTGCCTGAAAAAAGGCGCGGATCCCCTGCGCATCGGGCACATACACTGGCGTTCCGCGCAGCGTGACGAGCAGATTGCCGACGCGGTTTCCGGCGCGCTGAAGTTCGCGGCCATGGTCAAACCGGCGTAACGGGAATAGGTGGTTGTGGTCAACCCCTGTTTGGAAACGATCTGGCAGCTTGTTTCGAAAATTAACCCGAACCGCGTTCGCGGTTCGGGTTTTTTCTATTGCGCTATGCCGTCCCCGGCGGCAAAACGGGCGGTGTTGTATTTACGAACCGGCAGATATACGAAGTATGAAATTGCGCAAAGCGCCATCAGAACCAGCTGCACAATGCCCGGCCTGGCGGAAAACAGCGGCGCGGCGCCCAGCGCGTTTGAAAGCAGCAGCCCGACCTCCCGGTAGAAAAACACAAGCAGCACGAACAACAGGAGAAGCGTGGGCAGCCACAAGGTCAGGTTTTCGCGCAGCAGCGGGCGCATCGCCCTCCCGGCAGCCGAATCGGCCGAACCGCCGAAGCGGTAGCCGGAGGTCCGGAACGCGCCGAGGCCGAACAGCATTAGGCATGCGCCGAACGCCGCGAACAGCACAAACACGCCGCCCAGCACGCCCGCGGGCTGCACAACCGCCTCGCCCGCCATCAGCCGCGGCAGAAACGCCGCAACCGAGCCGAGCGCCGTAGCCACCGCGCTGCACACGCTCAAGAT
>CAYRPW010000311.1:0-3105 GCA_964426145.1 uncultured Oscillospiraceae bacterium | reverse complement strand
AACGATCACGGCGCCGTCGCAGTGGCTGGCGATGTCCGCCGCGTCGATCACGGCACCAAGCGGCGGCGAATCGATCAGCACCATATCAAACATCCCGCTAAGCATCTCCAATAGCTCCGGGAACTGGGGCACCGACAGCAGCGACACCGGGCTTTTTACGATGCGCCCCATGGGCAGGATCACGGCGTAGGGCGAAACCGTTTCGTAGAGCGTTTCCTCCAGCGCGCTGTAGCCGGCCAGAAAATGCGCGAGCCCTTTGATCGGCGCATCGGTGACAAACCCCAGATCGCGAATCAGGTTGGAGCGCCGCAGGTCCGCGTCAACCAGCACGGTCCGCTTGCCGCGCTTGGCGAGGTTCCACAGCATTTGCTGCGCTACGAAGCTTTTGCCTTCCGAGGCGCTGAAACTGGTAACCAGGACCTTCTGTATGTTCCTGCCCGCAAACTGAAGGTTGCTGCAGATGGTGTTCACGGCTTCGCTGCCGGTAAAATCCAATACGGGCAAATGCCCGACAGTCGCCTTTTTCATGCCGGAGCACCGCCTTTCTTCGCTTGGTTTGCTTCGCGTTCCGCCTTGCGTTTTCGCGCCTCGTGCTTGTTACCGGCAGCCGCGTAGTTTTGCATGGGAATGACCCCCAGCGTCGGCAGGCCGACGTAGCGCTCAATGTCTTCGGCGGTACGGATTTTATCGCCCAGGAAGAACGCGAGGGCGATTACACCGCAGGAGAGCAGCAGCCCGGCCAAGAACCCGAGCGCTATGTTTTTGGTTTTGCTGGGGGAAAACGGCGCAGTGGGCAGCAGCGCTTCCTCAAAGAGGTTGGGTTCCTTGATGTCCATCGTGGTCGCGATGAATTCCTGCGCGACCTTTGCGTACGTATCGGCAATGGCCTTGGCTTCCCGCGGATCGGGAGACGTGATGGTGATGTACAAAATGCGCGTGTTCGTGGGGTTGGTTACGCTGAGCATGGACGCGAGCTTGCCGTAGCTGTAGGGCAGGTTCAACGCCTGAATCACCCGCTCGTGCACGATCCAGTTGGCAAATACTTCCTGATAATCCGCCGTAAGGTACGCACCGATTTGCAGGTCGGCCAGGTTGATCGCGGCATCGTCGGCGTTTAGCACATAGATTTTTGAAGTCGTTTTATATTCCGGTGTCATGAAAAACACGGTGACGATGCCCATGAGAACCGCGCCAAGCAGCGCCGCCGCCACGATGAACTTCACGTTCTCCAAAAGCCGGTAGAACAGCCCCCGCAGGTCGATGGTATCGTCCTCCTGCGGGGCGGCAGGAGCGCCGGGCGTATATGGGCCGCCCGGCTTGCCCGTTTTTTCGGTACGGTAATTGCGTGTCATGGAAATTCATTCCCTCCTGCGTTGCTTGGTTACTATCTTCTCACACGCACGGTTCCATGTGCCCAATGCGGCGGAACCATGCCCGGCGGCGGTTTGGGTTCTGGATGGGCGGCCAGAAGGCGCGCGTCGATGCACGCGCGCCTTCTCCCCGCCTCACACGGCATTCCGCTTCGTCCATCGGCACAGGGGGGATGGAAAAATGAAACGGTGTCGGCTCTTCCGCAGGAAAAGGCTGGAAGGGCAGACGCCGGTTACGGTTCGTTGAAGATCACCATGGTGATGGCGGGCGCTGACATCATCTTCACCAGCACATCCTGCGGGAAGGTGATCCGCAGATGGCCGGTTTCAAGCGTTTCCGCCTTGAGAGTCACCCACTCGGTGTTTGTGTCCCAGTTCGTATCGGCGTCCCACTCCCGGTTTACGTCCGCGTTTGTGAGCCCCAGCAAAACCGTGACGAACTTGCCGGGTTCATACACGGTGGCGAACGCAAACTCAACGGCCACGTCGCCGTATTTTTCGTCGTAGTTGACGATCCCAAGCGAGAGGATTTCGTTGACCAGCAGCATATCCGGCAAAAGCGTATCCGGCAGCTCCGCCTGCACCAGCGCCTGTTCTTTTTCCGCGAAGAACTGAACCGGCGGAACTTCCCCTGTTGCCGCGTTTACGAAATCAAACATCCGCTTGATCTCCTGCCGTATCGCCACGGGGGATTCTACGGGGAAGATCCGGAACGGGTCATCCAACGCCGTCGTGCCGGACATGGAAATCACCTGCGTCGTATCAAACGTAGAGATGCTTTGCACCGCAGCCTGCGCCCCGCTCATTGCCAGAACCAGCACCAGAGTCATCAAAAAAACCATACGCCTTTTCATTGCCTGATCTCCTTCCATTCATCCCGTTGTTTCCGGCATGCCGATCATTCGGCGGGCCGGTAGTACGTTTCCACAATCCATCGCATCACCGCATCCTGGTCTGCGGCAAACTCCATAAACCCGGCGGCGTTTACGCTGTGCTCGCCGGGCAGCACCTCCGCAGGGAGAACCGTGTACCGATACGCGGCGTTTGCTTCGCGGATCATCCAGTTTTTCGACAGGTCGGTTGTCATCACGTTCGTCAGTTGGTCATACAAATCTCCGATCGTGTCAGGATCGGCCTCCAGCCGCCCTTTGAGCAGCGAGGCAGCGGCGCTGATGAACGCCCGCTGCCTTGCCATGCGGCTTTCGTTGGTTCCATCCCCCACTTCCATGCGGAACCGCGTGAAAATATCGGCCTGGGCGGCGTTGAGCGTAAGGGTACGGCCTTTTGTCATCGTGCGATCGTACGCCGTGAAATCATCCTCCAGGGTGACCGTCACGCCGCCCAGCGCGTCGTTCAAAACGCCGATCGCGTCCAGCTGGAGCGTGATATAGCCGTCCACGGAAATCCCATGCAGAAGGCCGCGTACGGCATCGACCGCGTTTTGGTTGTTCTGCTCCGGGGTGGAGCCAAAGCCGTGCGACAGGCAGAGCTGCATCTCCTTCGTGCCCGTAATGTTGCCCAGAACGCCGTACACCTGCACCTGCGTCATGGTATCGCGGTCAAGCTGCAGCTGGCGGATGGTTTTGGCGGAGGAATCGATCACCCAGAGCATGAACAGATCGGCCTGCCCGCCCTGGCGCGCCGCGTAGCTTTCCGCCTGCGCGGACTGATCCACACCCATCAGCAAAACGGTTTGGACCGCCGTCCTCTGCACATAGGCCGCGCCACCGAATTC
>CAYRPW010000310.1:0-3111 GCA_964426145.1 uncultured Oscillospiraceae bacterium | reverse complement strand
GCCTGCACTGCAACCTCCGGGATACCGAGACCACGCAGGGCATCGGCATTTACTGCCCCTACGGATCGGATTACGCCAAGGCCATCGCCGGGCAGGACGAATGGCGGCAGATGGGGGATACGCTTCTTTCCGCCATGCAAGGCGCCACCGGGCAGGCCAAGGGAAACACGGCGCTCACCAATCGCTTCATCGGCAACAACTGGGTGCTGATGCCCAGCTTTCTGATTGAAATGGGGTACATGAGCAACCCCGTAGAGGACGTGCTGCTGTCCGCGCCCGCGTATCAGCGGATGCTGGTTGCCGGAATGGCGGAAGGGGTGTACCGGCTGGCGCTGCTCCGGGGGCTGATCACAGCACCCTGAACCACACGTAGGACGAAGTCTCGTAGATATTGAACATCGTCAGCATATAGCCGTTTAAATCGAAATAGTAATGATCGCTTTTGTACATGCGCAGGTAATGGGGCGCGTCTTCGATGTGCATGCCTACGATCGTAAAGGCAACGCCGCCGTTGGTGGTGTTGCAGCGCAGGCCGTTTTCCTCAATATACCGCGCATACCGCTCTCCGTACGGCGGATTTTTGCCGCAGTGGATGAGCAGCGGATAGTCAAGGTACCCGGCTAGCTCCGGCACCTCTTCGGCCGTGAAACCATAGTCCGCCAGCGTCCCCACGTACATCATGATGTGGCGGCGGTTGACCTTGGTCACCAGATAATCGCCGACTTGCAGCACGTTGTGCAGCTCATCGTAAGGCACGTCCTTGACGGGGAGATGGTTTTCCTTGTAATCTCCGTATTTCGTAATCATGTATTCCAGCGTGTCGTTCTTGGGACGCCCGGTTTCCGCATTGATCCAGTCGGTATAGCCGGAGCAGTCAAACCCGTAGATGTAGCGCTGGCCTTGGGTATAGATCTTCATGTTCTCCTGCGCGTGGCCGATGGTCATCAGCCGCTCCGGATGCTTGCCCCCGAAAAAATAGGGAACGCCAAGCTCGTAGCGCACCTGTACGTTCGCGCCGGTGATCTCGTTGTACCGTTCCAGGATAGGGTTACCTGCCTCCAGCATTTGAAACGCGGTGTCCAGCAGAATGTTGCGTTCCACCTGTGCGGCAGCCTCGGTGGCGCCGCAGAGAAGCGCAAGCAGGGCGAGCAGTGCCAGTCCTTTTCTCATCCGTTTCCACCCTTATAATTTTGTATCGGGCATCCGGCCGCCGCCATGCCGTGGGCTTGCGTTGCCGGCATTCAGCCGAGATAAGCCCCTGCGCGGCTGTGGTTTCGCGGTTTGGCAGCGCGCGGGCGGCATGCAAATGTGAGCGCTGCGGTTTTTCGCCGGTTTCCTCCGGCCGGATTTTTCACATTGTAACAGATTATGTTTGGACAATCCAGAGAATTCCATGTACTTTATGCTTTATTTTTTACCATTACTCTGCTATAATTTGAAGGCTGATATCAAATTGAAGGCATCATCACACAATTCAATTGGTTTGCATTGATTGTATGTATGGCGCTAATGCTCATCATATTAAGGGGGATCATCATGGCTGGTTTTGAAACCAAGGACATCAGGAACATTGCCATCCTGGGGCATGGCGGCGAAGGCAAAACGACTCTCGTGGAAGGTTTGCTGTTCGCCGCCGGTATAACGGATCGGCAGGGCAGGGTGGAAGACGGCGCCACGGTGACTGACTTTGACCCGGAGGAAATCAAGCGCCATATTTCCATCAGCACGGCTGTCGCGCCCATCGAGTGGAAAAAGAAGAAGCTCAACATTATCGACGTGCCCGGGTATTTTGATTTCGTCGGCGAAATGATCGGCCCTCTGCGCGTGGCGGAAACGGCCGGCATTCTCGTCAACGCGTCCAGCGGCATCGCCGTGGGCACGGAAAAGGCCTGGCAGTATGCCGTCAGGTATAACGTCGGCAAACTTTTAATCATCAACCAGATGGACCGCGAGCATGCGGATTTTGAGAAGGTGTTCGCACAGCTGCGCGAGAAGTTCGGCGCCAGCGTGGTTCCCATCCTGCTGCCCATCGGCAACGGCGAAAGCTTTAAGGGCGTCGTGAATGTTCTGGAAAACAAAGCGTACGATTGCACCGGCAAAGTGCCCAAGGAGATTGACATTCCCGCCGGCATGACAGATCGCATCGCCGCTGCGCTGGATGAAATCACCGAAGCCGCCGCCGGCGCGGACGACGAACTGATGATGAAGTACCTGGAAGGCGAGGCGCTTTCGCCCGAAGAGCTGCTCAACGGCTTCTCCATGGGCATGGCAAAGGGCGAAATCACGCCCGTAGTCCCGTGTTCCGCGGTAACGTCCGTCGGCGTGACCATGCTTTTGGATGTAATCGCCAACTTCCTGCCTTCGCCCGTCAACAGCGTGTACAAGGCTGCCGACCCCAAAACCAACGCGGAAGTCACCCGCAAGTGCGCAAGCACCGAGCCGTTTTCCGCATACATCTACAAAACCATTGCCGACCCGTTCGTGGGCAAGCTCTCCCTGTTTAAAGTCATGAGCGGCGTGCTGACCGCAAGCACCTCGATTTTTAACCCCAAGGAAGGGAAAACCGAGAAGATCGCGGGCGTGAACATCCTGCGCGGCAAGAAGCTGATCCAGGTTGATCAGCTCAACGCCGGCGATTTCGGCGCGATGGCCAAGCTGCAGGTCACCAGCACGGGCGATACCCTGTGCGATCAGGCAAACCAGATCGTCTATCCCAAACTGGATTTCCCGGCCCCCTGCATCAGCAAGGCGGTATTCGCCTCCAAGCAGGGCGAGGAAGACAAGGTGTTTAGCGGCCTGGCGAAGCTGCAGGAAGAAGACCCTTCCATCAGCGTGGAAAAGAATATGGAAACCGGCGAAACGCTGGTTTGGGCGCAGGGCGACCTGCACCTGGACGTCGTCAGAAACAAGCTGGCCTCCAAGTTCGGCGCGATGGCCGAGATGCAGGATCCCCGCATTCCGTACCGTGAAACCATCAAGAAAACCGTCAAGGCGCAGGGCCGCCACAAAAAGCAGTCCGGCGGCCACGGCCAGTTCGGCGACGTGTGGATCGAGTTCTCCCCGATCGGCGATACCAACGTGGAATTTGAGTTCGAAGACGCTGTGGTGGGC
>CAYRPW010000309.1:0-3116 GCA_964426145.1 uncultured Oscillospiraceae bacterium | reverse complement strand
ACGCGGCGCAACATTCCGCTGCAGCCCAAGGCGAAGCGGTGAACGCAGGGTTTGCATATGCCGAATACGAAAACGCCTCCATGCTTGGAGGCGTTTCGTCTGTTTGAACATTACTCACGCATCCGCCGCTTCCGCAGCCCCTACCGCGGTAAATGTATGGCGCGGCGGCGCGGCCGGGTGCGCGTGCGCTTGTTCGAAACGCACGGCTTGCGCGGCGGCACGGCGGGCGCCGTTCCCCGGAAACCGTAGAACCCTTTGGCGTACAGCCTGCGGGGCGGCGCGCCGCCGCCCTCCCGCCACAGGAAGGGCGTAAGCCGCGCGAACTCCTCGTTCACAATGCGCAAATACCCGCCGCCGCCCGCCCTGCCCACCAGGCTGTGCGGCGGATACAGCCGTTCAAACAGCGCGGAAAGCAGGCTTCGGATCGGCATATTTACAACAATCGGGCGGCAGCGCTCCGCCAAAAAGCGCACCGTCGCTTCATCCATCGCATTGCCGGTGATCTCCGCATAGGCTTTTTGCAGATAGGCGATCATGCCCTGAAGCCGTTCCTTGGCCTTTTTGCCCGCGAAGGTCACCACCCGGTCGATCGGCCCGAAGGACAGAAGCCTCTCGGGGTTTCCGAACAGCTCGTCGTCGGGCTTTTCTTCGCGGATCGCTACAAGCAGCGCCGCGAACGCGGTCAGAAACGAGGGCGTATCGGTGATATGCAGCGTCAGCCGTTCGGCGGCTTTGCGCGCCGTCACGGCCTGCGGCGCGCGGCTCCAGCCGTATGCGGCGCCGCGGAAGGCTTCGTCGGGCGAAAACTGCAGGCACAGGCCGAAATGCACCGCCGCCCCCATGCGCGGCACCAGATCGTCGGCATTCAGGACGTGATACAGCGGAAACCGCTCCCCGCCTGCCGCCGCGCCGCTTACGGCCACGGTGGGCGAGGCAAACCCGCAGCCGAATATCCGCTCCCCGGCAATCTTTTTACCGTGCAGCAGGCGGCTGCAATACGCCTGCATCACCGCCGCGCCCTGGCTGTGCCCCGCCATCCACAGGGAAAACCGGCCGGTATCCTGTTGCATTTCGGTCAGAATATCGGAAAGCGTCAGCTTTTCAAGCCCCAGCGCTTCCGCCGTATCGGGAAACTGGATCAGCGTTTCGTTTTTTGCAAACGCCTGCGTAAGCTGCGCAAAGCCCTTGTGAAACCCATCCTCCGTGCCCAGGCGGAAGTTGGAAATCCAGTCGTAGAAGCGCATGCCCGTACCCATGAACCCGATCGCCACCACATAGCGCCCCGCTGCGGCTTTGCGCGCCATGACCACGGCTTTGATGGTGTCGCTCTCCCCGCGCTGGCGCAGCGCGCCCGTCAGCTGCGACAGCGGGTTGGGCTCCACCATCTGCAGCCGCGCCCGCTTCACCTTCAGGCTGCCGATCACCGCCTGCGCGCGGTCAGCAAGGCCGTCCTCCTCGCGCGCCTTCACGCCGGTGGTCAGCTGGTTGTCAACCTGTATGGAAAAATCCGTCCAGCCCGCGCGCATCCACGGCGCAACGTTTAGCGTATACGCCATGCGCGCCAGCTCCAGCGAAAGCCGCATCCCGGCAAGCGTCAGCGGCCTTCGGGGAATGCCGAACGGGTCATCTTCCGGCGGCAAAAACAGACAGTCCGTATCTCCGAGGTCCGCGCCGGTCAGCTGTCCGCGCGGGTCTTCCTGCAAATCCATCGTCGGTTTGCGCATACTCTCCTCCAGGGCAGTCAGGGGGCCGGGTATCCCCGGCGTTATCGGCGTAACGGCGGGTGCGGCGCGCTTATGCTCCGGCAGTCAGGCCAGAAAGCTCCGCCTGTATATATTTGGGGTATTTGCCGGTCACCGTTTCATAGGCGTGATCCATCATGCGGTACAGTTCCCCGTCGGGCACGGAACCGTCCAAATTGACGGTGTTGAAGTGCGGCTGCATCACGGGCGGGCAGTGCCAGCCCCGCGTTACCGCGCCGGGATAGCGTTCCCGCATCACCGCGCCCATCTGCGGCGTGCAGTTGAGCGTCACCTTGGGCTCGCCGCGCAGCACAAGCGGCTGCGCGAAGATGCGCCCCTTCGGCTGCGACGGCGCTTTCACCTTCACCACAGGCAGAAACGGCGTAAACGGGTAATCCAGATACGCGCCGGGCTTGCGCAGGCAATACGCAATCACTTCGTCCAGCGTCATTTCTCCGCCTCCCGTCCGTTTTTTCCATTATAATCCGGCGCATTGCGCAATACAACCGCGCAGAAACCATTTTCAGTTGTCAGAATTCCGGACATAGTTTATCATAGGCACAGCCGCGCATGCGGCGCCCAATATCAACCCGAACCCCGCAACAAGGAGACAAAACCATGCAAAAAACCATTTATCTGGCGGGCGGATGCTTCTGGGGCCTGGAAAAGCTGATGCAATCCATCCCCGGCGTCCTGACCGCCGTCAGCGGCTACGCAAACGGCCGCGAAGGCGCAAAGCCTGACTATAAAACCGTATGCGGCGGCGATACCGGCTTCCGCGAAACCGTACAGGTGACCTACGATCCCGCACAGGTCAGCCTCGAAACCCTGCTGTTCCAGTTCTTCGCCGTGATCGACCCGGCCCAGAAAAACGGCCAGGGCCACGATATCGGCACCCAGTACCAGACCGGCGTGTATTACAGGGACGCGGAAACGCAGAAAACCGTGGAGGCCGTCGCGGCTATCGAGCGCGAGCGGCACAGCCCGTTCCATGTGGAAATCAAGCCGCTTGTAAATTTCTACGAGGCCGAGGATTACCACCAGGATTATCTGGACAAAAACCCCGGCGGCTACTGTCACATCCCGCCCGCGGCGTTTAAGAAGGCCGCGCAGCTGCGCGTGGACGCGGGCAAGTATCCCCGCCCCGGCAAGGCCGCTTTGAAAGAAACGCTGACCCCGGAACAATACCGCATCACCCAGGACGCGGGCACCGAAGCCCCGTTCCTCAACACCCTCTGGCAGCACCGGGAAAAGGGCCTGTACGTGGACATCACCACCGGCGAGCCGCTGTTTACCTCCACCGATAAATTCCTGAGCGGCTGCGGCTGGCCCGCGTTTTCCAAGCCCGTGGATCCCGCCGTCATCGCCGAGCTT
>CAYRPW010000308.1:2338-3119 GCA_964426145.1 uncultured Oscillospiraceae bacterium | reverse complement strand
TGCAGCAATAAAGCGTCGTTTGCGCGGTCGTCGCAATCCGGCCCCGCGTAGCGCGCGCTGCGTACGCCCGGCGCGCCGCCCAGCGCGGTTACCGCGATGCCGCTGTCGTCGGCGAGGGTCGGCAGGCCGGTAAACCGCATAACCGCCTCCGCCTTAATTTTCGCATTGGCTTCAAAGGTTTCGCCGTCTTCGACGATATCATCCGAGAATCCAAGTTCCCGCATGCCGACGGGTTCACAGATCCCCTGCAGCAATTCCCGTAGTTCTTTCAGCTTATGCGCGTTGGACGTCGCAACCGCAATCCGGGGGAGCGGCAGCAAATGGGCGCAGCTATTCTTCAGCACTGTGCGCTGTGTGCGCATCAGACCCAGTATTCCGTGCCTGCCGAGGTTTAGCAGCGTTTGCAGTTCACGGTCGGAAAACGCGCGGCCTTCGCCCGTGCCCTGCAACTCGATGATGCCGCCCTGTTGATTCATTATGAGGTTCATATCGGCTTGCGCGCCGGAATCTTCGGTATAACAAAGGTCCAGCATCGCTTCGTCGCCGACGATGCCGACGCTTACCGCCGCAATCTGACCGATGATCGGATTTTCGGTGAGGATTCCGTTTTGCATCAGCTTGTGCACCGCGAGCGTCAGCGCGACGAACGCGCCTGTGACGGATGCGGTTCTCGTGCACGAAGTGCTGGGCCACCGCCAGCCCGCGGTCGGGCGGGCCGATGCTGGCGTCTTCCGGCACCCACACCTGCGTGAAGCTCACGCGGGGATGGTCGGTGGGCATG